>JAUWGC010000029.1 GCA_030606625.1 Bacteroidales bacterium
ATTTATGGTATTAATACAGGCCTGGGCCCAATGTCTCAATACAAAGTTGAAGAAAAGGACCAGGCCCAACTTCAATATAATCTTATACGTAGCCATGCAGCGGGATCAGGTGAAAAGCTTCCGGATATTATAGTCAGATCACTGATGATAGCAAGGTTAAATACTTTAATGAAGGGATATTCCGGGATTCATCCTGAAGTTCTAATTTTACTTCAACAATTTATTAATCGTAAAATTTATCCTGTCATTCCTGAACACGGAGGAGTTGGGGCTAGTGGTGATCTTGTTCAACTGGCTCATCTTGCACTTGTATTGATAGGTGAGGGGGAAGTTTCATATGAGGGCAAAATACAGGAAACTGGTAAGGTTATGCAGGATACGGATCTGACTCCCATTTCAGTTCATATACGGGAGGGTCTGGCCCTGATCAATGGCACTTCTTGTATGTCAGGGATAGGAATACTAAATGTGCTAAAGGCAAAACAACTACTCGATTGGTCGGTAATGAGCAGTGCAATGATCAATGAAGTTGTGGAAACCTATGATGACCACTATTCCTATGAATTGAACAAGGTTAAGCTGCATAAAGGGCAGAATGAAATAACAAAAAAGTTACAGAATATTTTATCAGGAAGTTCACTGGTCCGCAAACGTGAAGACCACCTTTACAATTGCAATAATAACAGTAATGAAATTTTTTCAAGAAAAATCCAGGAATATTATTCAATACGTTGCATAACACAAATTTTAGGACCAGTACTTGATACAATAACAAACTCAGAAAACGTACTTATTAACGAGGTCAATTCAGTTAATGATAACCCGATCATAGACCATGAAAACAAAATTGTATATCATGGCGGTAATTTCCACGGGGATTATGTAGCACTTGAAATGGATAAACTCAAGATCGCTGTAACCAAACTGTCCATGCTAAGTGAAAGGCAACTGAATTTCCTTATGAATGACAAGTTGAATGACAAATTACCTCCGTTTGTAAATCTTGGGGTACTGGGATTAAACTTTGGATTACAGGGTGTTCAATTTACGGCTACTTCAACCGTTGCAGAAAATCAATCCTTATCAACTCCGGTTTACATACATAGTATTCCGTCAAATAATGATAACCAGGATATCGTAAGTATGGGTACCAATGCAGCTTTAATGACTATGAAGGTCATTGAGAATTCCTATGAAGTACTGGCAATTGAATTGATATCCCTTTTGCAGGCAATAGATTACCTTGGATATGCTGACAAGTTATCAGAAAAAACAAAAAGAGCTTATACTGAACTCAGGAAGATCGTACCCAAATTCATTGAAGATTCAGCTAAATATAAAGACATTCAAAACATTAAGGAATACATATTAGAAAACAAGCTCAATTTAGACAGTTAAAATATTTTTCAATGAAATACGCACTTGTAACCGGAGGTTCACGTGGAATCGGCAGGGCAATCTGTATCAGTTTAGCCGAAATGGGATATCATATTTTGATTAATTACAAATCAAAAAACAAAGAAGCCCATAATACATTGGAACTGATCAAAGAAAATAATGGTTCGGGTGAATTATTGAAATTTGATGTTGCAGATCAGGTTGATATAGAAAAAACCCTTGGTTCATGGATAAATAACAATAAAGACGGATATATAGAAGTGCTCATCAACAATGCAGGGATCAGGAAGGATAATCTGATGATCTGGATGGAGAAGACAGAATGGAACGAGGTGCTGAATACAAACCTGAACAGTTTTTTCTATGTTACACGTTTGGTACTCAAGGACATGCTTGTTAATAAATACGGGCGGATAGTAAACATAGTATCTTTATCCGGTATAACAGGTTTACCGGGACAAACAAATTATTCTGCTGCTAAAGCAGGTATCATTGGTGCAACAAAAGCCCTTGCCAGGGAAATCGGAAAAAAGAAGGTTACAGTAAATGCAGTGGCTCCGGGTTTCATCAAAACTGATATGACAAAAGAACTTAATGAGAATGAGCATAAATCACAGATCCCGCTGGCACGATTCGGTGAACCAGAAGAAGTAGCCCATATTGTTGCCTTCCTGGCATCTGAAAAAGCTTCCTATATCACAGGCCAGGTTATTTCTATTAATGGTGGTCTCAGTACGTGAGGTGATGAAAAAAGCTCTTATCATCTACTATTCCCAATCCGGCCAGCTATTTGACATTGTGGCATCTATTACTCAACCTCTAGAAACAGAATTTGAACTGGTATTTGAAGAGATCAAACCAAAAGAACCCTTTCCCTTTCCATGGACAGGAACATCTTTCTATCAGGTATTTCCTGAATCGGTTCAGGAAGTCAAATGTGAGCTGGAACCACTAAGATTTGATCCTGAGGAAAATTTTGATCTGATAATTCTTGCTTACCAGGTATGGTACCTTTCACCCTCTATCCCCTTTAGTTCGTTTCTGCAGACAGATGAAGCCATGAGGGTGATCAGGAATAAACCGGTGATTACTATTATCGGATGCCGAAATATGTGGATTATGTCCCAGGAAAGGATTAAGAAGAGAATTATTACTATGGGAGGAAGGTTAATAGGGAATATCGTAATAATTGACAGGCACCAAAATTTAGTTAGTGTGGTGACAATCATGCATTGGATGATCAAGGGAGAAAGACAGGGGAGAGGTTTATACAAAAAACTGTTTCCACGTGCAGGGGTTTCGCAAAAGGATATCAGAGAATCTGCAAAGTTTGGAGAAATAATATTACAAGCCTGTAAGAAAAACAAGCTGGAAGATCTCCAGGATATTCTTCTTGAAAAAGGTGCAATACATATTAAGCCGGTTTTATTGAGCATTGAAAAACGAGGATATATGATGTTCAGGATATGGTCTGAATTCATTCTTAAGAAAGGAGAATATGGTGATCCGGCAAGGGAAAGAAGATTAAAATATTTTAAATATTATCTTTTTACGGTAATATACCTGCTATCACCTATTGGTTCTGTTATATTTTACCTTATCCACAAACTCAATCATGGCCACACCAGAAAACGTATTGACTATTATTCACACAATAAACTGAAATAAATAACAGTAATTCGAAAAGGAAGTGTTTCATTTTAAAATTCACCTTTAAAAAATCATTTTTCTTGAAACACTTTATATATTTGCATTTTATTTAATAATCCGATAAAAGTTAGACTCGAAATATGCCTGATTCCGTATACATTACCCGCTTGTCGAAATTTCTACCCAATAAGCCCGTCACGAACGACCAGATGGAGAAATATCTTGGTATGGTAGGTGGAAAACCTTCAAAAGCCAAATCTATCATACTGAGAAACAATCAGATAAAAAGTCGCTACTATGCCCTGGACGAAAATGGCAGATCCACTTGCAGTAACACCCGGCTAACTGTTGAAGCTATAAATAGGTTGCTTGATGATAAGTTCTCAATAAAAGATATTGAATTACTTGCATGTGGCACAACTTCTCCCGATCAGCTTTTGCCTTCGCACGCTTCAATGGTTCACGGTGAATTGAAAGGCAATCCGGTTGAAATAATCTCTCCCTCGGGTTCATGCTGCTCAGGGATGCATGCACTTAAATATGTGTATCTGGCAGTGCTTTCAGGCGAAAAGAAAAATGGAGTCTGTACAGGATCTGAGAAATTATCATCATGGATGTTATCCAGGAATTTTGAAAAAGAAACCGAGAAATTACATCAATTAGACGAGAAACCTATTCTTGCTTTTGAAAAGGATTTTCTGAGATGGATGTTGTCGGATGGAGCCGGAGCTGCTCTTCTCATGAACGAACCTAATAAAACAGGTCTTTCGCTGAGAATTGAATGGATAGATAGTATTTCATATGCAAATGAATTAGAAACATGCATGTATGCGGGCGGAGAGAAGCTCCAGGATGGAGGATTCAAAGGCTGGGTGGAATTTGAACCGGAAGAAATTCTTGAAAGAACCGTATTTTCACTCAAGCAGGATGTTAATTTATTAGGTGAGAATATTGTTTCTTTTGGTGGTCGTTTCCTGTTTGATATAATCAGGAAAAGGAATGTAAATCTGGAAGAAATAGATTATTTCCTTCCCCATATTTCATCAGAGTATTTCAGGTTCAGGATCGATGAAGAGATCAGGAAACGGGGGGGGCATATCCCTCAGGAGAAATGGTTCACAAACCTTTCAAAGTTAGGGAATGTCGGAGCAGCCTCCATATACTTCATGCTGGAAGAATTATTCCACTCTGGCAAGTTAAGGAAAGGCCACAAGATCCTTTGTATGGTCCCTGAAAGTGCAAGATTTTCATATATTTATGCCATGATGACCGCAGTTTGAAAATCCGGATTCAATTTCTTGTCATATATTTATTTATAATGTTTTTATCATGGAACTTTCTCATATTGAACATATTGGCATTGCAGTTAAAAGTCTTGAAGAGGCCATTCCTTATTATGAAGATATACTCGGGCTTAAATGCTATGCCATAGAAGAAGTTAAAGACCAGAAGGTCAAAACAGCATTTTTCATGATTGGGCAGACCAAGATTGAGCTGCTGGAGCCGACAGACCCTCAAGGACCCGTAGGCAAGTTTATTGAAAAGAGAGGCGAAGGGCTTCATCATATTGCCTTTGCGGTAAATGGGCTCGAAGAAAAATTGAAAAAGGTGGAAGGTAAGGGGGTCAGGCTAATAGACCAGCAACCCAGGAAGGGGGCAGAGGGCCTCGACATTGCCTTTCTGCATCCAAAATCTACATTCGGCACCCTGACCGAATTATGTGAGAACAAGAACAAGAATAAGTAATTAACAGGAAAAAGTGCAAAAAATTAATTTATCACACCTAACTTTGCAATAATATTATTACAAAAGAAAATAGTAGCAAAATTCTTTGTTAATTTATGCATCAATATAATGTAGCATATGCTGGCTGAAGGAAAAAAAATCCTGGATCTGATACCACAAAGGCCTCCTATGGTCATGGTAGACAAACTTATAGAATGTGATAATCACAAGACCATAACATCCCTAACGATTAGAGAGGGTAATATTCTGTCTCAAAAGGGATATTTTACGGAAGCGGGTTTGGTCGAGAATATTGCTCAATCAGCGGCATTACGAATTGGCTGGCTTGCAGTAAATCAACAGGGAAAAAATAAACGTATTCCTGTTGGAGTAATTGGAGGAATAAAAAATTTCAGGCTTTATTTTTTACCGGAATTAAAATCTGAAATCATTACGGAAATCATCATTAAGAATGAAATATTCAATGCTACTATTATTACAGGAACTGTGAAGGTAAATGGTAAAATAGCAGCTGAGTGTGAAATGAAAATATTTATTAAAGACGATTAATTTAAAGATCGTGTGAAAAAGAAGGATATACCACAGGATAATGAGGGCTTGAGTGAAGGGAAATTACGTGATCTCTGCTATGCAGTTGATGAAAACGGCAATTATATGACTGCCTACAGCACAGGGTGGACACCTAAAAATGTTGCCATGAAGATGGCATGGGATGTGATTGAAAAAAAGGTGGAAGAAACCAGAAAAAAAGTTTTATCCGGTAAGCTAAGTCAGTTGGCTTATTATATGGAAAAAAATATCATGAACCTTAAGTTATTGTCCCAATATACCGGGATTCCGAAGAGGAAGATCAGAAAGCACATGAAACCAAAGGTTTTTGAAGGGTTGGATGATGAAAATTTAAAAAAATACAGCCAGACATTCGATATTTCTTTAGAAGAGCTAAAAGACATTAAAAGGATTGAAAATACTTAATGAACGAAAATAAAGAAGAAATCAGGATCGATTTTCAACATTATCAGGCGGCGCATTGTGAGAACGGGGTAACTTCCAGCCTGCTTAAACATTATAATATCAATTTGAGTGAGGCAATGGTTTTTGGGATTGGCTCAGGCCTGTTCTTTTCCTACATGCCTTTCCTGAAGCTTAATTACCTGCCGGTCATATCATTCAGGCCATTACCCGGCATGATATTCAGGAGAGTTTCAAAACGGATCGGCATTAAAATTCACAGTCAAAAATTTAAAGATCACGAAAAATCCATGCAAGTCCTGGATGAAACAATCAAAAAAGGAATTCCAACCGGCTGCCGTGTAGGTGTTTATCACCTAACATATTTTCCCCGTCCTTACAGGTTTCATTTCAATGCTCACAACATCATCGTATTTGGCCGGGAAAATGATAATTACCTGATTAGTGATCCGATCATGGAAACACCGGTAACCTTAACATATAAAGACCTTTTACGTGTTCGTTATGCCAGAGGTATATCTGCACCTAAAGGCAGGATGTATTATATTGAGGATGTACCGGAAAAATATGACCTCAGCAAGGCAATAATCAAGGGTATACGGCAGAATTCCAAGCATATGCTTAATATACCGGTTCCTTTGTTTGGAGTAAAAGGCATCAGATATATGGCAAGAAGAATGAAAAAGTGGCCTGATAAACTGGGAGAGAAAAAAGCATCCTTATACCTTGGACAAGTAGTAAGAATGCTTGAAGAGATCGGTACTGGTGGAGCTGGGTTTCGGTTTATCTATGCAGCTTTTCTTCAGGAAGCAGCCAAAGTACTTAATCAAGACTGGCTGAATGAGATGTCCCGAAAAATGACCGAAGCCGGAGATCAGTGGAGGGAATTTGCGATTATTGCCGGACGAATTTTTAAAGGCCGTGACAGTGAAGAAGAATCTTATAATGCGGCCGCAGAGATACTTATGGATATTGCAGACCGGGAAGAACAAATATTCCGCAAGTTGAAAAAAATATCGATGAAATAATGGAAGATAACTTTGCCATACGAATCGAAAATATTACCAAAATCTATAAAGGTTCTGCAGAACCGGCATTAAGAAATATTTCCCTGGCGGTTCCGCAAAACGAAATATTTGGATTGCTTGGACCGAATGGTGCGGGCAAAACAACTACTATAAATATTCTCTGTGGGTTTCTGAAATTTAATTCAGGAGAGGTATACATAAATAATTTATCAGTTGAGAAAGACCTGAATAAGATAAAACGGATAGTAGGCCTTGTTCCCCAGGATATTGCCCTGTATAACACATTATCAGCATGGGAAAACCTCAGGTTTATCGGAAATATGTATGGACTGAAAGGTAATAAGCTTAAAGCCAGGATCAATGAATGCCTGAATATGCTTGGTCTTGAAAAGAGCAGGAATCGCCAGATCAAAACATACTCGGGAGGGATGAAAAGAAGAATAAACCTGATTGCGGGGATTCTCCATGAACCGAAAATACTATTCCTTGATGAACCTACTGTAGGCATCGATGTACAATCCAGGAAGGTCATCCTGGATTATTTACATGAACTGAATAAAAAGGGTACAACAATTATTTACACCTCGCATTATTTGGAAGAAGCTGAGAACCTTTGTTCTTCGATCGCTATAATTGACAATGGAGAGATCATTACTCAGGGTAACCCCGGGGAAATGATTGAAAGCGAAGAAGAATATACTGATCTTGAAAGTATTTTTATTCACTTAACAGGTAGAAGTTTGAGAGATAATTAATGTTACGATTCAGCACATCTGTTTATAAAGAAATATTAATCCTCATCAGGGATAAGGCGGGTATAGCTATATTGTTTATTATGCCTATGGTTTTGGTTTTCGTCATGACACTGATACAGGACAGCACATTTAGAAAACTAGAAGAAACCAGTTTAATGGTGTTATTCCTTGATGAGGATCAGGATTCTCTTGGCATGGCGGTTGAAAACGGTTTGATGAATTCAGGGTTTATCAACATAAAAAAGACCTATGAGGGTAAATTACTGGACAGAGAAACCATTATTCAATTGGTAACCAAAGGAAAATACCAAATCGGTATTATTATTCCTGCCAGTGCTACAGGTACTATAAGAAATAAAGCTGAATATCTGATTGAACAGGCATTCAGTGATGTTGATTCGATTACCGAAGAAGAAAATTTACAGTTTGAACCCGCAAAGGTCATTCTGTATTTTGATCCTGTGATAAAGTATTCTTTCCGGAAATCCGTCAGGATCACCCTGGAGAAATTCATTTACGGTATTGAGTCTAAAATTACATTTGACATATTTACGGATGAAATATCCCGGTATATACCTTCTGATAATAACCTTAAGTTTGATCCCACGGGAAGTATAATCATAGAAGAAAGGTATATAAAAGATAAATATAATGAAATGGTTCCAAATTCGGTCCAGCATAATATTCCTGCATGGACTGTCTTTGCTATGTTCTTTATCATTATTCCCCTGACGGGAAATATCATCAAAGAAAGGGAAAGTGGTAGCATCCTAAGGCTTAAATTAATGCCGGGATCAGACTTAATTGTCATGAGTGCTAAAATACTGGTTTATCTTTTGGTTTGCTTTATTCAGTTTGTTCTCATGCTTCTGGTTGGAATTGTCTTTCTTCCAATGCTGGGTCTTCCGGTTTTGGAGTTAGGCCCGCACATACTGGCATTGATCATTATTGCAATAGCTACTGCACTGTCGGCAACGGGTTACGGTATTATGCTCGGGACCATAGCTACTACTCATGAACAAGCTGCTTCATTCGGATCAGTCTCTATTATAATCCTGGCAGCAATTGGAGGAATTTGGGTCCCGATTTTCATAATGCCGGATATCATGCAGAAAATCAGCATCATCTCACCATTAAATTGGGGACTTGAAGGATTTTACAGTATTTTTTTAAGAGGAGGAGGTATTAGGGATATCCTGCCTTATGCAGGATTACTGGTTGGATTCTGTATTCTGACTATGTTTTTGGCTTTTCAATATCAACGGTTTCATAAGAAGTTTTGATTAAATTTGCGTGTCTTAAAACAGGAAAATGAAATCATACGCAGAGTAATTAAAATAAGAAAAGTCCATGAGCAATCAAGAACTGGTCACAAAAACTAAGATTTCAATCAGATTTAATGAGGTTGATTCCATGCGTATCGTTTGGCATGGAAATTACATTAAATACTTCGAAGATGGACGGGAGGACTTTGGAAAAAGATTTGGTATTAGCTATATGGATATACTTAAAGAAGAGTTCATGACCCCTGTGGTAAAACTTAGTTGTGATTTTATAAAACCTCTGAAATATGGAGATGAAACCATCGTGGAAACACGATTTGTGAATAGTGATGCTGCGAAGATCATATACTCTTTCAGGGTTCTAAGAGCATCTGACAATGAGTTAGTTGCAACCGGAGAAAGTATTCAGGTTTTTCTTAACATGAACGGTGAATTAGTATTAAACAATCCTCCTTTCTTTAAACAATGGAAGAAAAAATGGAAGATCAGGAAATGAAGTTCTTCAAGTCAAAATAAATATTAATTTTGACCTCTTATTTTTCTTGACATGGCAGAAGTTTTTGCAGGAGCAGATAATATCATTACCTCACTTGGGTTTACTACTTCTGAAAATATAAAGAACATTAAAAAAGGCCTCACAGGGCTCGATATTAGCACGGATGAGGCACTTTCTCCTGTTCCATTGCCATTATCTTTAATAGATCAACATCGCCTCGTTTCATCATTTGAGCAATACATTAGCACACATCATACAGGATTAATAAATGAAGATTTTACACGTTTGGAAAAAATGTTTATCCTGTCGATACATAATGCACTTTCGAAAACCAGGATCAATATACAGGATAAAAGAACTTTATTAATTCTTTCTACAACAAAGGGGAATATTGATCTATTGACGCCTCCACTTGAGAAAAAATTTGAAAGAAAGAGGGTATACCTGTGGGAATTGGCAAGAGTGCTTAAAGACCATTTCGGGAGTCCAAACACGCCTATGGTTGTTTCTAATGCATGTATCTCCGGTGTCCTGGGAATCATTTTTGGGAAAAGAATGATCAAAGCAGGTTTGTATGATAATGTTATCGTTACCGGCGGGGATATTATTACTGATTTTGTAATTTCAGGGTTTCAGTCTTTCCAGACGCTTAGCCCTGAACCTTGTAAACCTTTTGACAAAAGCAGAAATGGCCTTAGCTTGGGTGAGGGTTGTGGTACCATAATATTTTCTTCTGATCCGGCAATTATCGGGAGCAATGAGGAAATTAGGGTTCTCAGTGGAGCCTGCAGTAATGACGCAAATCATATTTCAGGACCTTCAAGGACAGGAGAGGGATTATATATTGCAATTAGAAACATATTAAAATCGTCAATGCTGAAACCGGAAGATATTGATTATATTTCAGCACATGGTACAGCTACAGATTATAATGATGAAATGGAATCGAAAGCATTGAGTTGGGCAAAGCTGAATCCTGTACCTGTCAACAGCTACAAAGGTTGTTTTGGCCATACCCTTGGTGCTGCTGGAGTCATTGAATCAATTATCAGCCTGTATTCAATGAAACAGAATATACTTCTTAGATCTACAGGATTCGAAGAGCTGGGAGTATCACGAAAGATAAATGTTATTGATAAATTTAAGGAGAAACAAATAAATACCTGCCTGAAAACAGCATCAGGTTTTGGAGGATGTAATGCAGCTGTTATATTTTCGAAATATTGACACGATTAATATATTAATTATTTGACATGTCTTTATTCATAACCAAATATTGTTCAATAAAAAACAACCAGGTTTCAATCAATGGGAATATAGATTTTACTTTCAAGGATTCTTTTGAGTTCGGAAAATTTATCAGGGCCGCATACAGATATTATAAAATCCGTTATCCTAAGTTTTTTAAGATGGATAATCTTTGTAAACTCGGTTTTCTTACTGCAGAGATCCTTTTGAAAGATCAAAAAATTTTAAACAGTTATACTTCAGATGAAATCAGTATTATCCTGACCAATTCCAGTTCATCACTTGAAACAGATGAAAAACATTTTGAAACAATAAAAGACAGAGATCATTATTATCCCAGCCCTTCCATATTTGTTTATACCTTGCCAAATATTATGTCAGGAGAAATATCGATTCGTCATAAGATTAAAGGTGAAAATGCTGTGTTTATTTGCGAAAAGTACGATCCTGATTTCATATATAATCAGGCAAAACTAACGCTGGGCAAGGAAAGGGTTAAAAGTTGCATTACCGGAAGGGTTGAATATTACGATAACAATTACGAGTCTTTACTTTTCCTGGTGGAGAAAGAAAATAACATAAAAGATAAGAATGTAAAATCAGAATTTATTATTTTTAATGTTGCTAATCTGGATGAAATTTATAAAAGTTAAAAAATTATAATGGAAGAAATTACTATTAAGCTAAAGAAAGAAATCATTGAAGTTCTGAACCTGGAGGAAATGGAACCTGATGATATCGAAACGGATGCTCCTCTTTTCGGGGAGGGTCTTGGATTAGACTCGATAGATGCATTAGAGTTGATTGTACTACTTGAAAAAAATTATGGGATCAAGATCGAAGATCCTAAGGAAGGCAGAAAGATTTTCTATTCGGTTCAAACGATGGCTGATTTTATTCAGGAACAAAAAAAATAAATGCATGCATAAAAGGGTTGTTATTACGGGAATGGGTATAATCTGTGCTATTGGTAAAAATGCAGAGGAAGCATTTATTTCACTAAAGCAATCCAGATCTGGAATCGGACCAATAACAATCCTGAAAACAAAAAATAAAGATAATATTCCGGCAGCGGAAATAAAATTATCTGATGCTGAGTTGGCAGATCTTGCTGGTGTTGATATAAAAAATTATCATACACGCACATCATTATTAGGGATCATTGCTGCAAAAGAAGCATTTGAGTCTGCAGGTAATAAATGTGGAAAACCTGACGAAATACTTACTGGTATTGTTTCATCAACTACAGTAGGTGGAATGGATAAAACAGAAAAGCATTTTTATGATTTTTTATCCAATAATAAATACTCTCAATATATCTTAACCCATGACTGCAGTGACAGCACAAAAAAAATCGCAGACTGTCTGGGGATCAGGAATTTTCTTATAACAGTCAGTACGGCTTGTTCATCCTCTGCTAATGCCATTATGTTTGGTGCTCGATTGATCAAACATGGAATTATCGAAAGGGTTATTGTCGGCGGGACTGATGCTCTGTCGAAATTCACTTTAAACGGATTTAACTCATTAATGATTTTAGATAAACAACCCTGTCGCCCGTTTGATGATAACAGGAACGGATTGAACCTGGGAGAAGGTGCAGGCTATCTTATTCTTGAATCTGAGGAAGTTGCATTAAAGAATAAGAAAGAAATACTCTGTGAATTAACAGGTTATGCCAATGCCAATGATGCATACCACCAAACAGCATCATCTCCGGATGGTTTCGGTCAATACCTTGCTATAAAACAAGCCCTGGAAAAAAACGGATTATCTAAGGAAAAAATTGATTATATAAATGCTCACGGTACGGGGACTGATAATAATGATTTATCTGAAGGGATTGCCATTGAAAAAGTTTTCGCACCCAATATTCCTAAAGTTTCTTCAACCAAACCGTTTACCGGTCATACCCTGGCAGCTTCAGGTGCCGTGGAAGCTATTTTCTCAATTATGTCGATCAAACACCAGATCATATTTCCTAATTTGAATTTCTCAGAGAAAATGAAAGAGTTAAGTTTTAAACCTGTAGAGAAGATAATTACAGATTCTGAAATTAACCATGTAATTTCCAATTCATTTGGTTTTGGGGGTAATGATACAAGTTTGATTTTCTCAAAATATTAGTATGGAAGCATTCATTAGAGGTATTGGAAATATTTCACCACAGTTCACCTATGATAATTCAATGTTTCTGGAAGATATCAGAACACATGATGCTACATTCATGAAATGTGTTGAACCAAATTACAAGGAATACATTAAGCCTATACAAATGAGGAGAATGGGACGGATTCTGAAGATGGGAGTTACTGCTGCAGGAATATGTTTGAGAGATGCCGGTATTGAAATGCTGGATGGGATCATTATTGGAACAGGCCTGGGAATGATGGCGGATACTGAAAAGTTCCTTAAATCCATGATAGATAATGATGAAAAATTTCTTACTCCAACTTCTTTTATCCAATCTACACATAATACTATTGGAGCATATATAGCAGTTATGCTAAAATGCAATAAGTATAATTATACTTATGTTCATGATAATCTGTCATTTGAAAGTGCCTTGCTCGACAGTATGATGTGCCTTGAAGAAGAACATGAAAGGAACATTTTACTTGGTGGGATTGATGAATTAACGGATATTTATTATAAAATGACAGACAGGGTGGGTTTCTGGAAAAAACAAGCAATCGGCAATCTGAAAATGCTTGAAATCGGAGATAAAGGATCAATACCTGGTGAGGGATCTTCTTTTTTTCTATTAACCGGGAAAGAAGATCCAAATAATTATGCAAAATTTTCAGGGGTAAACACATTCTACAATCCGGAAAGTATTAATGAAGTCCGTGATGACATCATCAAATTTCTGGAAACCAAAGAGCTAACGATCAAAGACATAGATTTGATTATTCTGGGATTAAATGGAGATGAAGAATGGGATTTTGTATACAGAGAACTCCAGAATGATTTGTTTAAAGACAATGTACAATCATATTATAAACATTTGTGCGGTGAATATTATACATCAGCAGCGTTTGCATCATGGTTAGCTGTTAATATTCTTAAACGTCAAATTATTCCACAGGCTATTTTGCTGAATAAGCCTGAAATAAAGTTACCTGTTAAGAATATCTTAATTTATAATCACCTCAGAAATATAAATCATTCGGTTATACTCCTTTCAGCATGCTAAAATTCAAAACAACTACCTTGCTAATCGCTTTGGTTTTGATATTATTGGTTGCTTTTTCAATAATAACCACATTAAATATCATATTTATAATAGTATTGCTAATTCTGTATTTAGTAATTCTAGTCTATGGTTCTTATTCAATTTGCTCCGGTTTTTATGTAAAGACTTACTGCTCAGCCAAAATAGCTAAAAGGGAAATCGCCATTACATTCGATGATGGGCCAAACGGAGAGGTGACCGGAAATGTATTAAACATACTGAAAGACAGTGATATCAAGGCATGTTTCTTTTTAATTGGTGAAAATGCAGCTAATAATGAAGACATTATTGAAAGAATGAATAATGAAGGGCATCTGATAGGAAATCATTCTTTTACTCATTCCAATTATTATGATTTATATTCTTCTGGTAGAATGATGGATGATCTCATGGCAACTGAAAATGCCATATTCAAAATCACAGGCAGGAAGACAAGGTTATTCAGACCTCCATTTGGAGTTACAAATCCAGCCATAAAAAAATCCACCGCTAAATTGAATTATTTGGTTATTGGATGGAGTATCCGGTCATTTGATGGTACGATCAGTGATCCTGATAAAATTTTTAAAAGAGTATGCCGGAGACTGAAACCGGGTGCAATTATATTATTTCACGACAATAATCCTAAGATTCTTTCGATTTTATCAAGATTTATTGAATATGTTACTAAAAATGAATACAAGATTGTAAGGTTGGATACGTTGCTTAATATAACATCATATAAGTAATTAAATCATGTTCTGTTCTATTCTGGCAATATTATTGAATATCTTTTACCTTTCCCCTCAATCTGGCAATGGGAATATAGTCGTGGAAATAAGTGGCATAAAACACCTTAAGGGAGATCTGTATATCGCCCTGTATAACAGCTCAAGTAGTTATTTAATATTGGATTCAGCATGTCAAAAGATACAGGTTCCTGTTACAGATGATACTGTAGCAATTGTCTTTAGTAATGTTGAAAACGGTGAATATGCCATTGCAGTTTTCCACGATGAAAATGGAAATGCGGAAATGGATCGTCATTTATATGGGATACCGAAGGAAGGATACGGTTTTTCCAATAATGCAAAAGGGAAATTCGGTCCTCCTAAATTCAACGATGCAAAGTTCACTTTTTCAGGATCATATACTGCAAGGATAAAAATAATTAACAATATTTTTGGTAATGGAAAACATAAAAAGAAATAGTTATCCGGTTTATTTCAGCATAATACTTTTATTCATATTGTGCATGGGCTTTATTTCTTTAAAAGCGCAGGATAAAACATATCAACCTGTTAAAGATTCATTACTGGTAAAGGAAAAAATTAACCAGGTGTCTCAGCAAACTAAGACCATTACAAGTGATTTCATCCAAACCAAAAGACTAAGTTTTCTGGAAGAGGATATTATATGTCGCGGTAGATTCTATTTTAAAAGGGAGAATAAGTTAAGATGGGAATATTCTGATCCCTTTTTCTATCTTATCATTTTTAATAACGATACGATTCTTGTTCAGGACGATGAAAAAACCAGCAGTTTCGATGCTTCTTCAAATAGGATGTTTAAAGAGATCAATGATATTATGCTCAGTATTGTAAATGGCACCATCCTGAACAAAAAAAACTTCTGTTTTGAATATTTTGAAAATGAACAATATTATATTCTCGATCTTTCACCACATGATTCCAGGATGAAGGATTTCCTGGAAAAGATCCGCATGTTTTTCAATAAGAATGATTATTCTATAGTCGAGTTGATGATGATTGAAAGATCAGGAGACTTCACCAATATTAAATTCTATAATAAAACCTTGAATGAAAAAATCTCAAATCATATATTTGATTTGGATTAGCTCATTGTTATTATTGCTCAATAGCTGTTATTTGTCTAGATATAGTGAGGCAAGCAATGATTCTATTATGCAGTTGGAAGAAACAAATTTGAAGGTTTTTCCTTTCCCTTTTGATAAAGCTCTTTACAAAGTAAAAATTGAAGTCTATGGTAATGATTTCAGTGGTCTGATGATGATCAAAGAAGTTTCAAAAGGTTACTATAAAGTAGCTTTTTTCAATGAAATCGGCCTTAATTTTTTCGACTTTGAACTTAAACCGTCAAATGATCCTAACCGTCTGGAATTGGATGTCCATAATATTTATGCTCCCCTCAACAGAAAAGGGATTCTTAAAAATTTTGAAAAGGATTTTAGCATGTTGCTGGCTCCGGATCTAAACCTGGGAAATACAACTGTTTTAAAAGGCGACCAGAGTCAGCTTACCATGCTCAAACTGGATTCCTATAAAGGATATGATTGCTATATTATTAAAAGCCCGAAATCAAATACCGATAAAGAGATTATTAATATTTGTAAAGCGTTAAAAAAGAAGAAGATAAAAATATTAATTTCGGAAGATAATAAATCAAAACTACCTAAGACAATAGAGATTGAACACATGAATAAGAATTTAAGGTTAAGTTTTAAATTGATACATAATATAAATAGTGACCAGTGACCAGTGATCAGTGTGACCATTAAGATTTCTGCAAACTGAATAAATAAAAAGATGTTTCTTAATAACTTCTATAAAATCAGCGATATTCATATTTCTGATGACTCTGTAAATGCAGTGATATCATTCAATACGGACCATGCCATTTTTAAAGGTCACTTTCCGGGCCAGCCAATAGTTCCGGGAGTATGCTTAATCCATATTTTGAAAGGAACAATGTCCACATATAAAAAACGAGATCTTCTTTTGACCGAAGGTTCCAATATTAAGTTTCTAAACATCATTGATCCAAGGGAAAACCCAACCGTAATATTAAAGTGTAAATATTCAATTGATAATAACATGCTTTTGGTAAGTGCTGAAATTTACCATGAAGATGAATTATTCTTTAAGTTCAAAGGTAAATTCAAATAACAGATTGGTAATTTTCCACCTCTTGGGGCGAATGAAAGATTTTTATTGGTCTTTCCTGTTTATCTTAAAGGTTCTTCATCTCTTCACTGAAAAATATTACCTTTAGCATATAATTATTACTATGTATACTTTAATTGGTTTGATCATTGCAGCAATTCTTCAGGTTATTGCAGCCGTGGTAGCTATCTGGTTAACGAGAATTAGCAAGAGCAAGCTTACATGGCAACTGATTGCTGTAGCTTTCGTCCTCATGGCATCACGTCGTATTATTGAAGTTTACATATATAAGTATGGTGTTACTTATGAGATACTGATCCTTATTAATGACTGGATTGGTATTGCAGTATCTGTCCTGCTGACCTTCGGGGTGATTTACCTGGGACATATTATGTTTTCCTTTAACCGCTTGGAAAAAGAGCGTTTTGAATCGGAAAAACGCTTTGAAGTGATCTTTAACAATAGCAGCGATGAGATCTTCCTGGCTGATCTCAAGGGTAATTTCCTTGAGAT
This sequence comes from Bacteroidales bacterium, assembly GCA_030606625.1. GTDB lineage: Bacteria > Bacteroidota > Bacteroidia > Bacteroidales > B18-G4 > JAUWGC01. The sequence continues at coordinate 17,228 of JAUWGC010000029.1, forward strand.
GAACAAAGAAGCCATCAACGTGTTGGGCTATAGCAGGGAAGAATTGCTGAACATGAGTTTCAGGGATGTAAGATCACCGAAATATATTGATATGATTGATATTAACCTGGAAATGATCATTGAAAATGGCCAACTGATCTATGAATCAGAATATGTGACCAGGAATGGCAAGACAATTTCTGTTGAGATGAATAGCCGTATAATAGAATACGCAGGTGAAAAAGCCATTTTGTCTATTTCACGAGATATTACAGGACGAAAACAGATGGAAAAAAAGATCCTTAGTGCAGTGATCATTGCTGAGGAAAAAGAAAGGGAGCGTATTTCCAAAGAGATACATGACGGGCTTGGGCCTCTTCTGTCAGCCATTAAACTATATGTAAATGAACTATCTGAGGATATTGAAGGGAAGGAAAAAGAGGACATGGTTAAAATGACTAATGAGATCCTTGATGAAGCCATTGATATTGCAAGAACCATTTCCAATAATTTGCGCCCAAGGATAATTGAGGAATATGGCCTGGTAAAAGCCATCAAAGCTTTTATCTGGAGAATTAACAAAACTCAGAAGTTACATATTAATTTTTCTGAAAAGAATATTCCGGATACGATAGATAAGAATATTGAACTCATACTGTTCAGGGTAATAAATGAGTTTATCAACAATACAATAAAGCATGCTGAAGCCACCAGGGTTGATATTGATGTTGATGTTAAAGGGAATAAGTTGAGAATAGAATACCGGGACAATGGCAAAGGATTTGATGCCGAGAGAATAAATATGATGAACGGGAATGGACTGAACAATATTAGTAGCAGGGTTAAATCGCTTATGGGCGATGTAGTGTATACAAGATCGGAAGAAAAAGGAATAAAAGTTAATGTGGAAGTTCCACTGAAATCTTGAATGTTATATTGATATTGTTTATATTTGTATCATTATGTTCGGTGTTTCTAGCAAAGCAACTTAATAACAACAGGAAATGAAAGAATCTATAAAGGTTATTATTGTTGATGATCATGAGATCTTCAGGAATGGATTGAGGATGGTCATAAACAATTTAAATCATTCAAAGGTGATTGCTGAGGCTTCCAATGGTCAGGAATTTATTAACCTTATAGATAAAGAGAAACCTGATGTGGTTTTAATGGATATTGAGATGCCTGTGATGAACGGGATTGAAGCTACCAGGCTGGCCCTTGAAAAACACCCTGATATTAAGATTGCTGCTCTGACTATGTTTAACGATGATGCGTATATCGACAGCATGATCAAATCAGGGGTAAAAGGTTTCCTGCTGAAGAACATTAGCAGAAAAGATCTGGACAGGGCACTGATATCCATTTATAATGGACATGCCTTCTTTTCAAATGAACTGTGGGATTACTTTACCAAAAAGGCAGCCCTGGAAAACAAGTCCCCAAAGGATAAATTGCAATTGACAAATAGGGAAAAAGAAATTTTGCAATTACTGGCAGAAGGATTAAGTAACAAGGAGATAGCAGAAAATTTATTTGTCAGCGAAAGGACCATTATCGGTCATAAGTCCAACCTGCTTGCAAAAACCAATTGTAAAAACACTATAAGCCTTCTTTCTTATTCCATAAAGAATAAACTTGTCAATATTTAGAAATTATTGAGGAAGATAATTTTGCCTGACATATTTCTTTTAATTATCAGAATTCACTATGATATCTCCAATGTTCAACGTTCTATTATTCCCGTTGATATGTGCAATGTTCATGGCTGTCAACATGGGAGGCAGCGGTACATCGCCGGCATTTTCTGCTGCATACGGAGCCAACCTGATTCGTAAGGAAGCAATACCCGGGCTTTTCGGTATCTTTGTGTTCCTTGGGGCTATCATTGCCGGTAAGGCAGTTGCTGTAACAGTAGGAAAAGACCTTGTGCCAACAGATTACATGACTATTACGGTATCTTCTATTGTACTATTATCTGTGGGGTTGGCATTGTTGTTTGCAAATCTGCTGTCGATCCCTCAATCCACCAGCCAGGCTACAGTGTTTGCACTCATGGGCCCGGGAATATATCTTGATGTACTTCAAACTAAAAAGCTATTCGTAGAAATCATCCCAACATGGTTTATACTTCCGGTAATTTCATTTTTTATCATTTATATATTCGGGAAATATATTTTCAAGCCTATCAGAAAAATGAAATTTGTCAATAAATATTTAAAATACGATCATATTGCTAATCACCCTGGTTTGAAGTTCTTTGTCATTCTGGGCGCGTTATATGTTGCTTTTTCCATTGGGTCAAACAATGTAGCCAATGCTGCAGGTATTATATCTTCAATGATCCTGAACGAACTCCAGATCGATGGAAACAATAGCAATTTTGTACTGATCATGATCCTTTCAACATTGATCATTGCACCTTGCTTTGGCATTGGCAGTTCAATCTTTGGCCGTAAGGTAGTCACTTCAGCAGGTAAAGAAATTGTTGAGTTCGGGCCATTGGGAGGTTTGGCCATTTCCGTGGTTTCAGCTACCCTTTTATTGCTTGCATCTGTAACCAGGGGCATACCGACATCACTTGTTCAGTTGAATACAGGGGCCATACTGGCATTGGCAGTAGTGAAGATAGGTTGGAGAAAAACATTTAAAAAGAAGATCGTTGAACGTTTCTGGTTGATCTGGATAATATCCCCTATTGTCGCCTTTATGCTGTCTCTGCTTTTAACTATTTTAGCAGATGGCCTGGGCATCCTGTACTATAATCCTTAAAATCATTTTAATTCCGCTTCCAGCTTCACTATTTTACATCCTGAATGTATACTGTAAAATGATGGTCCGCACAGGCTCGGCTTTCAGAGGCCGGAGGGAGTATGTCCGGTTTAAGAAGTTGTTGCTGATCAATGCGATCTTATGAAAGGCCAGGAATTCATAACTAAAACGTATATCCATGATAACATTGCCATTGTTATGATGGTAGAAATAATCCATATATTTAACCGGTTGCAGGGATCCACCCGATTTTACAGTTACATCTTCAAATTCTTTAATGGTTTTGTCCAGGTTTATGATCTTGCTGAAGAATTTAAGGCTGTATCCTATTGAAAAATTCTTATGTTTCAGTTCGATATCAGCCTTTACACTATGAAGAAACCTATACTTGAGGATATTTTGGCTTGGGTCCATGCTGGTAGATTCATAGCTGTATTCAATGTTTTTGTAATCGGTAGCAAACACATAGTCTGGTTCAAGGGTTGTTGGCATTATATAGTTATAGCAGAACATGGTATTAAGCCTGGTGTCCTTATTGATCTCGGCTTGTCCGTACAAGGATATGTCTAATCCCAAAATTTCTGACTTGCCAGTGTTTATGA
>JAUWGC010000134.1 GCA_030606625.1 Bacteroidales bacterium
GGTTTATGATAAACCTTTGGCTTACCTGGATAATGCAGCAACCACACAAAAACCCCAGGCTGTTATTGACAGGATAACCTATTATTACTCAAGTGAAAATTCTAACATCCACCGGGGTGTGCATTATCTCAGCCAGATAGCTACTGAGGCTTTTGAGTTAGCGAGGGAAAACATTCAGCAATTTATCAATGCTGAAAAATCACACGAGGTCATCTTCACAAAAGGCACTACCGATGCCATTAATCTGGTAGCCACCAGCTTTGGCAAAAATATGATTTCAAAAAATGATGAGATCATCATTTCCACACTGGAGCATCATTCCAACCTGGTTCCCTGGCAAATGGTATGTCAGGAAAAAGGTGCTAAACTCAAGGTCATTCCTATCAATGAAAAGGGTGAGATCTTGTTCGAACAATATGAGCAATTGTTGAATAAAAAAACAAAATTGGTTGCTATAAGTCATGTTTCAAATGCATTGGGTACTATTATTCCAATTGAGGAAATCATTAAAAAGGCACATAATTTTAAAGTACCGGTATTGATTGACGGCGCACAGGCGGCTGCGCACATTAAAATTGACGTGCAGAAACTCGACTGCGACTTTTACTGCTTTTCAGGACATAAGGTTTATGGCCCGATGGGTAGCGGCATCCTTTACGGCAAGGAAAGATATCTTGAAAAAATGGAACCATACCAATATGGCGGGGAAATGATCAAACGTGTTACTTTTAAAAAAACCGCATTCAACGAATTGCCATTCAAATTTGAAGCCGGCACCCCGAATGTGGAAGCAATCCTCGGACTTGATGCTGCGATCAAATATCTTGAAGAAATTGGTCTTGACAAAATAGCAAAATACGAGAAAAATATCCTGAATTATGCAACCAACTCCTTAGAAACTATCGGGGATATAAAGATAATTGGCACATCAGACAAAAAAACCAGTATAGTGTCTTTCTTAATCGGTGACATCCATCCCTATGATGCCGGCACCATCATTGACAAATTCGGGATTGCCATCCGAACCGGCCATCATTGCGCTCAACCGCTTATGGATTGGTTCAATATTTCCGGGACAGTCAGGGCTTCACTGGCAATGTACAATACGATAGAGGAAATTGACCGTTTAGCCGAAGCTATAGTTAAAGTTAAAGAGATGTTTGTGTAATCTTTAAAAATGCAGATTCCTTTTAGTTGTGAGGGGTTAAGGGTGAACATTGAGCAGTGAAAAGAGTGTTATTGGTTATTGGGTTATTGATAGTTATTGATAGTTATTGATGGTTATTGATTGTTATTGATTGTTTATATTATACAAATGTATTAAGGATACTGAATAATATTTTTGTTCTTTGGAATAATTATCCACATTAGGTATTAATTAATGAATAGAAATGATTAACAATACGTAAATGGGAAAAATTAATGCCTTTGAAGATCTGGAAGTTTATAAGTTAGCAATAGAAATTAGCCAAAAAGTCTGGATTATTTATAAGCATCTGGATAAGCAGTACAGATATCATATTGGAAACCAAATACTTAATTCTTCAGATTCGGTAGGAGGCAATATTGCCGAAGGTTTTGGCAGATTTCATTTTAGAGATTCTTTAAAATTTTATTATAATGCTCGTGGCTCATTATTTGAAACCAAACACTGGATTATTCTATTACATAAACGAGAATTAATAAATCAGGAAGAATCTAAGGAAATCTTGATGAAAATTAATAAACTCGGAATTAAATTGAATAATTTTATAAACTACATGAAACAAAAAGTTCAAACCCACCACCAATAATGCAATAACAATTAATAACAAATCTTGCAGTAATGATTACGACCTAAGAAATAACTAATAACAATCAATAACGAATCTTGCAGGGATGCTTACGATATAAAAAATAACCAATAACTTGATAATTATCTGAAATATAGATGACAATGAAAATTAATAAGATTGAACAACAGATCGTTTCTGAATTTGAATCCCTGAGCGACTGGATGGATAAATATAATCACCTGATAGACATCGGTAAGTCGATCCCATTGATTGATCCTAAGTACAAAACAAATAACAATTTGATTTCCGGCTGCCAGTCAAGGGTATGGCTTCATGGTGCATACAAAAATGGAAAGATAATTTTTTCAGCCGACAGTGATGCGGTTATCACCAAAGGCATTATCAGTTTATTGATCAGGGTTCTGAACAACCAGTCACCGGATGATATCATCAATACAAAACTGGAATTTATCGATACGATTGGCCTGAAGGAACACTTGTCTCCAACACGTTCTAACGGACTAATCTCAATGATAAAACAGATGAAATTATACGCATTGGCTTATAAAGCCAGGGAAGAATCTGCAAAACAATGAAATGATGGATAATCATGTCAGCAAAAAAGCACTTGAGAAAAAAATTATCAGAAAGTTAAAAACTGTTTTTGATCCTGAAATCCCTGTTGATATATATGAATTGGGGATAATCTATAATATCAGCATTGATAATGATTTCAAGGTTAATATTCTGATGACCCTGACAACACCAAATTGCCCGGTTGCCGACAGCTTGCCAGCTGAAGTAAAAGAAAAGGTTAAATCGATCGGAGGTGTGAAGGATTCAGTAATAGAGCTTACCTTTGATCCCCCATGGTCGCAGGATATGATGTCAGAGGAAGCCAAGCTTGAATTAGGATTCCTTTAAGAACAGCAGGCTAAATTATCCTGATTTCATTAACTTTTAACATATCTTTGCATAAGTGCTTTAAGAAACCTAATTAAAAATGCCCACTGCACCAGCAATACTATTATCGAGGATTAAATATCCTGATGATCTGAAAAAGCTGAAAGAGGATGAACTGCCACAACTGTGCCAGGAGATCAGGGATTTTATCATTGAAGAAATATCTCATAATCCGGGTCACCTGGGTTCCAGCCTTGGTGCAGTTGAATTAGCTGTTGCGATTCATTATGTCTTCGATACTCCTTCCGACAAAGTCATCTGGGACGTTGGGCATCAGGCATATGCACATAAGATCCTAACCGGCCGCAGGGAAATATTTTCTACCAACAGAACATACAAGGGCCTTTCCGGATTCCCTAAAATGAGCGAAAGTGAATATGACTCTTTCGGAACGGGGCATTCCTCCACTTCAATATCAGGTGCCCTTGGAATGGCAATGGCTTCCAAAATTAAAAACAATAACGGCCGGCAGCATATTGCCGTGATCGGTGATGGCTCCATGACAGGAGGCATGGCAATGGAAGCTCTGAATAACGCAGGTGTTTCCAAAGCCAACCTGCTAGTTATTCTTAATGATAATGGTATTGCAATTGATAGGAATGTTGGAGCAATAAGAGAATATCTGGCAGACATTAACGCTTCAAAATTCTACAATAAGCTTAAGGATAAGATCTGGTTTTTACTTGGCGGTGGCACAAAATATGGCAAAAATACACGTGCTATTGTAAGACAGATCAGCAATGCAGTTAAATCAACAATCTTTATTAAAAGTAACCTTTTTGAAGCATATAATTTCAGGTATTTTGGCCCCATCGACGGTCATGATGTGATTCACCTGATTAAGATACTCAAGGATCTGAATCGTATTCATGGACCTAAACTCCTACATGTAATTACTGTTAAAGGCAAAGGATTCAAGCAGGCAGAACAAGAACAAACCACATTTCATTCACCGGGAATATTTGATAAGAAAACAGGCAAGATCATTGAAAATCCTTATCCGGAAAAACAAGCTCCAAAATATCAGGATGTTTTTGGCAATACTATTGTTGAACTAGCCGAAGAAAATAAAAATATTATTGGTATAACACCTGCAATGCCCACCGGCAGCTCATTAAATATCATGATGGAAAAGATGCCTGACAGGGCATTTGATGTTGGCATCGCAGAACAGCATGCAGTTACTTTTGCCGCCGGCCTTGCCGTACAGGGAATGGTTCCTTTCTGCAATATTTATTCAACTTTTATGCAAAGGGCTTATGACCAGGTGATTCACGATGTCGCCCTGCAGAATCTTCATGTTGTTTTTTGCCTCGACCGGGGTGGACTTGTAGGAGAAGACGGTGCTACACATCATGGGGTATTTGACCTGGCCTTCCTGAGAAGCATTCCCAACATCACTATCGCCTCTCCGCTGAATGAGGAAGAATTGCGCAATATGATGTATACAGCTCAATTGGAAGGCATGGGGACTTTTGCAATACGCTACCCGAAAGGACAGGGAGTTATGCCCAAATGGAAAACCCCCATGAAAAAACTTACTCCTGGCAAAGGAAGAGTGATCAGGGAAGGGGATGACCTGGCAGTAATCACGATAGGTCACATTGGAAATTATGTTATTTCTGCTGCCAATGAGCTAAAAGAAGAAGGTATCAACATTGCACATTATGATATCCGCTTTCTTAAACCAATTGATGATGCGTTATTGCATGACATCTTTCATAAATTTGACAGGATCATCACTATAGAAGACGGAACGATCATTGGTGGCCTTGGCAGCGCAGTATTGGAATTTATGGCCGATAATGATTACAAGACCCGGGTAAAACGCCTCGGCGTCCCTGATAAATTCATAGATCAGGGAACCCAGTTGGAGCTTCACAGGGAATGTGGTTTTGATAAAGAAGGGATAAAAAAGGCCGTTAAAGAAATGTTAGTAAAAAAATGACATTTGAATGAAATACGCTTTCAATTTTATAATTCCCCTTTTCATCTATATCCTTATTCCTTTCTCCTCACAAGGTGAAGCCCAAAAAATCATCAATATTCCCTCCAGTCAGATCGAAATTACTTTGCCCGAAATAATAGTACAGCATGTAGAAACTGAAATAGGTATTTCCTTAACAGACCGGGAGGCCATTGATCTCTTTGACGAGATTACTTATCCCGTTTGGATCAACGGATCAGTTTATTCCATCAAGTTTGACAATGGTAAAGCAAAAATCCCATATACATTTTCAAAGAAAGAACCCCTGGTGATCAGAATCGATGATTTTTCATTCGAGAAAATCATATTCCCTATTCCTCTGTGGATGTCGATCCTGCCTCCACTTATCGCCATTCTTTTTGCATTATTATTCCGCGAGGTTTATTCGGCACTTTTTTTTGGCCTTCTGGTTGGCACAACCGTTATTTGTTATTACCAGGGCAGTCATTTCATTATTGCCGTGTTCCAGGGCCTTTTTGCCATAGTAGATACTTATATCCTTGAATCCATGAGTAATACAGGTCATCTTTCCATCATTGTATTCTCGCTGATGATCGGTGCAATGGTAAGTCTTATCACGAAAAACGGTGGCATGAAAGGGGTGGTCAATATATTATCAAGGTATGCGAAAAGTGCCCGTTCAGGACAATTTGTTACATGGTTACTCGGCATTATGATCTTTTTTGATGATTATGCCAATACCCTGGTTGTAGGAAATACCATGAGGCCCATGACTGACCGGTTAAGAATATCAAGAGAAAAGCTGGCATACATTGTTGACTCGACTGCTGCACCTGTTGCTGCTATAGCTTTCGTGACCACATGGATAGGGGCAGAACTAAGTTATATCCAGGATGGGATCAATACTCTGGGAATCAATGAAAGTGCCTATTCTGTTTTTATAAATTCTCTCGGATATTCTTTTTACCCGATATTTACATTGCTTTTTATTCTGATGCTTATATTTAAAAAAGTTGATTTCGGGCCAATGGTTAAAGCTGAAAAAAAAGCAAGGGATGGGCATACCAGGCTCCTTAATAATAAAAAAAATGGTTCTTCAAATAAACAGAATGAGCCCGAAATCTCAAAAAGCATAAAAGCCAGGTGGTACAATGCAGTTATTCCGGTCTTGGTCATCATATTCGGCACAATGGCCGGGTTGGCTTATACAGGATGGGATGCATCGGTCTGGCATGATAT
>JAUWGC010000129.1 GCA_030606625.1 Bacteroidales bacterium
CAGGGACATATCAGGCAATATGTTTGCTAAAAGAATCATTGTACAATAATTACTAAGTAAGGATATTTTTTACTTTACGGGCTGATACTAATTAACTCTGTTTTTTAGCAATAATTTCCTTTTTTTACTGGTTTTAATTTCCTTTTTTTACTATATTAAATCGGTAATTATCTACGGTATATCTTTTTTAAGAATAGAATACTTTTACACTGCGGTATTTTTGGTTAATTTTATGTTATATAAGATTAAGATAAAATTCACAATTCTGAATGAAAAACCATAAGTTCATAGTCCCATTGTTACTTTTAATTCTGGTATTCATTCAAAATATATACACACAGAATGTTACCAGGATTGAATTAAATGCCCGGATGAATGAGGATACTTATAAGCTGATACCGTGTGGTAAAATGGGTATTGTGGTTTTCTATCGTGGAACCCTGCTTGAAGATAATAATGATTATAGAAAATGGCATTTTGCATTATTTAACGAAAAGTTAGAGGAAGTTTGGATTAATGAGTCGGATTTGATTGATAAAATGGAGTATTTTAATTATGATTTTTTTGCTGATGATCTTTACCTTTATTTTTATGATTCCGGGAAGAACAAGCCGGATCAGCCTGATTTCCAGATTTTAAAGATTTCATTACAAGGATACAAATTTTCATTAGTTGAGGGTCATTTACAGGAAAGGTCTGTTCCAACTGATTTTAAGGTTGTTGATAATAAAGCTATTGTAGGATTAAAATACAAAAAATATGAGGTCGAACTTTGCTTTATTGATTTAAAGGATGGAACAACCCACCTGGCACCTATTGAAATTCAGTCACAAAATCTAATTTCGGGGATATTTCCAGATACATCAGGGCATTTAGTATATGTTGTGATTAACAATTTCATAGCAAAGGAACAAAACGCGGTCTATTATGCAACATTTACCCTGGATGGAATAATGATAAACATGGTCGAAATAAAGCCTGTTCTTGATAATAAATACCTAAATACAGCAGAAGTGGTTTTTTATAATAATTCCCTGTATATTCTGGGGAACTACAGTGTTTATAAAAATAAGATCTCTGAAGAAGGAATAAATGCCTTTACCGAATCAGCCGGATTCTATATATCGAAATTCCAGAATAATAAACAAGAGTTCATCAATTTTTATAATTTTCTTGAATTTGAGAACCTGTACAGTTCCATGAACGGGAGAGATATAATGAAAATCAGGCAAAAAGCGGAAAAACAAAAAAAGAAAAGAAGTGAATATTCATTGAATTATGATCTCCTGGTTCATCCGGTGATCATGAAAAACGATCAGTTTATCTTACTTGCAGAGGCATTTTATCCGGAATACAGAACGGTTACAGATATGTATTATGATTATTACGGCCGTTTAATGCCACAAACATATACTGTGTTTGATGGGTATAAATATTTCAATGGTATTGTGGCTTCATTTGACCCGGAAGGCAATTTAATATGGGAAAATGATATTGAGATCTGGAATATCTTAACTTTTGACCTGGATAAATATGTACATGCTTATTTTGCTGATGATGATCTGGTTTTATTTTATTACCGGGAAGGTAAGATCAATTATAAAATTATTGACCAGAATAATATAGAAGATACTGATCAGGTTAATATCGAAACAAAGTACTCCAAAGATAAAGTGATTGAAGAGGCAGGAAGCAATATGATATGTTGGTATGATCATTATTTTATTTGTTATGGATACCAGGAGATCAGGAATAATTCGATTCCAAACAGTAAACGCACGGTTTTTTATGTTAATAAAGTAGCTTTCCAATAATATAGAAATGAATAGATTACAAACATTACAACGTTACCTCCATTACCAGATTACATCGAAAGACAAATACAGGATTCATTCTCCATTTGTATTCAAGCTTCTTACAGAAGTCATTCAGAATAATCAACATTACGATGATTATGATGATATCGAAAGACTGAAAAATGATGTCCTGAAACAGAAAAGCATGGTTGAGTACACGGATTTTGGGGCAAGAAGTGGAAATAACAACTATACGACAAGGCTTATACCCATTGGAAAGATTGTTAAGACATCTGCAATATTAAAGAAAAATGGCAGGTTATTATATCGTTTGATTTTGAGCCGGCAGCCTAAAACCATACTTGAGTTAGGTACATCAACCGGTTTTAGCACAATGTATATGGCAAAGGCAAATCCGGAAGCACAAATTTATACTATTGAGGGTTGTGCAAGTGTTGCCGAAAAAGCCCGCTCTAATTTTCAGAAGATTGGAATATCCAATGTGGAATTGTCTATCGGAAATTTTAATCATGTACTTCCCAAAGTACTGAAAAAGATAAGTAAACTTGATTTTTTGCTGATAGATGGCAATAAACGAATGAAACCAACATTAAACTATTTTGAACAGTGTTTGTCAAAAGCTGGGAACGACTCAATATTTGTTATTGACGATATTCACTGGTCAGATGAAATGGAAAATGCCTGGGAGTATATTCAGAAAGACCCCAGGGTAACTGTTACAGTAGATCTTTTTAGTACTGGCCTTGTATTTTTTAGAAAAGAATCAGAAAAACAAGATTTTTCAATCAGATTTTAAGAATTATCTTATTTTTGTAAAAATTCTTTACTCACAATGAATCAGGAAATCATCCGATTGATAGATATTGTCAGGAATTTTCAGGTAGGTACTGAAATTGTTCATGCATTACAATCTATTACACTTACCATCAACAAGAATGAGTTCGTAGCTTTAATGGGACCTTCCGGATCTGGTAAATCCACCTTGATGAACATTTTGGGATGTCTGGATACACCTACTTCCGGAATGTATTTTTTAAATGATAATGATGTCAGTAAGCTTGGTGACAATGAACTGGCAGAGATAAGAAACAAGGAAATAGGCTTTATCTTCCAGACTTTTAACCTTTTACCTCGTTCATCAGCGCTTGAAAATGTGATACTTCCTTTGATATATGCAGGATATAATAAAACGGACCGGATTGACAGGGCTGAAGAGGTTCTTGAAAATGTTCAACTGTCTGACAGGACAAAGCATAAACCAAACGAGTTGTCAGGGGGAGAACGCCAGCGTGTGGCGGTTGCGCGGGCACTGGTTAATCATCCGTCCATTATCCTTGCTGATGAGCCTACCGGTAACCTTGATTCCAGGACATCCCTGGAGATTATGGGTTTGCTTGAAGAGATCCATAAAGCAGGAAACACAATCATCGTGGTAACCCATGAAGCAGATATTGCTTTGCATGCCCACCGGATAATTAAGATGATCGATGGGAAAATTGAATCGGATGAAATTAATGAGGGTATCAAGACCATAAAAGATTATCAGTTCGAACCTCAAAGCAAATAGGATCATCCAGCTTCATGAAGAGTGTACTTTTCTTCCATAAATAATGGAGTCATGAGCTCGGAACAAAAAATATACACGAAAACCGGGGATAAAGGAGAAACATCACTGATCGGAGGAACACGTGTACCCAAGTACAATTTGCGAATAGAAACCTATGGTACTGTTGATGAATTGAATGCATTCATAGGTTTGATCAGGGATCAGGATATTGAACGACACTACAAGACTGTTTTAATTGAAATCCAGAACCGGTTATTTACCCTGGGATCATTATTAGCCCGGGACCATGAAAAGAATATCACCCGTAAGATCCCGCAGATATTGGATAAGGACATTGAATTTCTCGAAAGAGAAATTGATGCCATGAACAAGGAGTTGAAACCTGTGAATTTGTTTATCCTGCCTGGAGGCCATCCTATCGTTTCCTATTGCCATATTGCCAGGTGTATTTGCAGGAGGGCAGAACGAATGACTGTCAGACTAACTCAGGATTATCCCGTTGATGAATTGAATATTCAATATTTAAACAGGCTTTCTGATTATCTGTTTGTGTTGGCAAGGAAATTGTCAAAAGATCTTGATGCTACTGAAACTATCTGGGAGTCAGGGGTTTAATATGCTTTTGCAAGTAATAAAATTTTACTTGACTTTTATCTAAAATAATTTACTTTTGCAGAAAAATTAACTAACCTCTGGAAAAATGTACTGGACATTAGAATTGGCTTCAAAACTAGAGGATGCGCCATGGCCATGTACTAAAGATGAATTGATCGACTATGGTATTAGATCCGGTGCACCCCAGGAAGTTATTGAAAACCTTCGTGAAATAGAAGACGAGGGAGATGTATATGACAGGATTGAAGATATTTGGCCAGATTATCCTACTAAAGAAGATTTTTTCTTTCATGAAGACGAGTATTAAGAAGATCATGACCTGTGAAGAAAAATACTGAAGTGTACATTCCCATAATGTCTTTGTTGCCAATAGAATTGATGTGAAGAAAAATCCAGTTTTTTTGTATGTTCAATGATCAGCCATCCGTCATTCTTTAATAATTTGTTCTCGAAAACCAGGTCTGGTAGTTTGTCAATGTTTTGAAGATCATAAGGCGGGTCTGCGAAGATGATATCAAAAGTCTGTTTGATCCGCTCCAGTATATGAAAAACATTGCCCTTTATCGTGTGGATGTTTGAAAATTCCAGTTCCCTGGCCGTTCTGTCAATAAAACTGATACAACGCAGATTAATATCAACTGCAATAATACTCTTACTGCCGCGTGAAGCAAACTCATAAGCAATATTTCCCGTTCCAGTAAAAAGCTCCAATACTTCAACCTGTTCAAAATGAAAATAGTTATACAAAATATTAAAAAGGCCTTCCTTTGCCATGTCGGTTGTTGGGCGGACCGGGAGATTTTTTGGTGCAATGATCTTTCTTCCTCTATGTGAGCCGCTAATGATTCTCACGCATTCAGGTTAAAAAGGGTGAAATACAATTGTGAAGGCTGATTGTCGAAGACAATGCTATATTGAAAATTGTTGTTTCTTTCGATAAACTCTATATGTTTGATATATTCAAATAAGATATTATAATTATCAGAATCTTTTTCAATTTGACCAATAAGGATAAGTTGGTCTCTTTCCGGATCAAACAGGAACTGCTGGGAAATATAAAGTGTGTAATAAAGGAGATCTTCAGGAGCATTAAATTCGAACGAATTTGAATAAACCAGTTGATCGTTTTCTATAAGGATAGCATCAAAACCGGATGGCCTAACATTTAAGTATATTCTTTTAAGGTGTTCACCATTTTTATTAATCTGTAGCAGTGTTTCTACCAGAAGGCTGACCTGGTGTTTTATAATATTCAATGGGAAGAATTTATATAGAGTGTATTGTAATGACTTAGGAAAAGCATAGATGTTGTAAGCGTCCAGTGCAGGAATATATTCACTTTGCGTGATGTACTTTTCTTTTTCCAGCTGGTTGAAACAAAATGACAGATAAACTTCTTTTTGGGTTTCATCAAACAGGGCGGAAGGTACTAAGGTATAATGAATGCTTTCGTATAGTATTTTAACGGATTTAAAGGGTTTTCGGGTCAATTTACACCGTTTGAAAAAATTGTCAAGTAATAGTGAAGATTCTTCAACATATTGAAGGTTGCCATCAGACTGTTTAATGTCAAAATTGAATGATTCGAGGAGAAGGTACTTGTTATGATCAGTCTCATGAATACAAAAAGAAAATCCATCCTGTGTTATCCGGATGGATAGATTGCATTTTTCAGCCGGTTGGCTATTATATGAATTATCAGAAAAATGATGTATCCGGATGATCTTATCTGACATAATGTCAACATGTATTATTCCCAGTTACCATCTGTTGTGGGTTCAAGCATGGATCCAACCTTCAGGCCCGGAAACTGGTCAAGCTCTTGTTTAGATTTGATCAGGTTGATGACCAATTGCCTGTTCATCCTTTTTAAAAATTTTTCATAGTTGGCATTAGCTTCAAAAACATTGACTTTCAGACCTCCTTTCACCACTTCACCAGCGTTCATTTCAAACATTTCCCCATCTGAGAATGAGACGTATGGTAAAGAGTCAATGACAAAATCCGGCCTGTTATTAAAAAGTGAATCCGCTACTTTTATGTAACCGATGGTGTCATTGATGGTTAAAGTAAATGTGGTATCTTCCGGGTCAGGGATAATATTAACTACGGGAATCTCTCCGTTTTTCAGGAAGTATATCAGTGTATCGAAATTTGCAGCATACTCGCCATGAATTGTTTTAAAGATAAGCTGGCTTGCCCGGATATCCTTAAGATTCTGAATAACAATCTTTTCCCTT
>JAUWGC010000171.1 GCA_030606625.1 Bacteroidales bacterium
GGTTGCAGGGATCCACCCGATTTTACAGTTACATCTTCAAATTCTTTAATGGTTTTGTCCAGGTTTATGATCTTGCTGAAGAATTTCAGGCTGTATCCTATTGAAAAATTTTTGTGTTTCAGTTCGATATCAGCCTTTACACTATGAAGGAACCTGTACTTGAGGATGTTTTGGCTTGGATCTATGCTGGTAGATTCATAGCTGTATTCAATGTTTTGATAATCGGTAGCAAACACATAGTCTGGTTCAAGAGTTGTTGGCATTATATAGGTGTAGCCGAACATGGTATTAAGCCTGGTGTTCTTATTGATCTCGGCTTGTCCGTATAAGGATATGTCTAATCCCAAAATTTCTGACTTGCCAGTGTTTATGAATTTAAAGCCTGCTAATATTTCGGATGGAGGTTCCCAAAATCCAAAAAGATATTCAATAGTGTTTTTATATTCTTGCCAGAATCCGGCAATGTCGAGATAACCGTAATACTTGGAAAATTTAAATCCCTGCCTGATTCCTATCTCTGCGTTCCAGCTGGTTTCCGGCTTTAGATATGGGTTATCATAGACACCAAATGTACCTAGGGAGGTCCTGATAAAACGTTCAGCTATCGTCGGGAACCTGTATCCCTGGCCGAAGGAGGCTCTCAAATTGGTTTCCTGCATCAATTTGAAGCTAACCCCCACTCTGATAATGGGTTTAAAATCAGTGATCGAATCATTAAGTTTATAATATTCTCCCCGTACACCAATAGAGAAGTTCAGCGTGTTCCGGATTTTTTTCTCGATCTCCGCGTAGCCCGATAGATTCATCAGGTTATTATCCGGTGATCCTGATCCCTCATATATTGATGCATGTACAATTGAATACTGAGCAGACGTTCCGAGAATAAGCTGAAGTCCTTTAATGTTAGTATAATCCTTACGGAACTGGTAGTTTCCATAAATGTCGGTGCTTTTGGTTGACTGGTTATTGCTCATCTGGTTATCCTTATATAAAATTCTGGCTTTGAGGCTGTGTTTAACACCCAGGGTAGAATAGAAATTGATAAAAGGATCGACATAGAAGATGAAAATATCCTGGAGTATGACTCCACCGGGATAAGCACGGTAAAACCCTGCGGAATCATCAAGCCATGCTATAATCATGTTGGTTTTGTTGAGCATAAAATTACCGTTCAGGCCATAGTTAAGGCCCTGGTATTTGGCAGATCGCCGGCGCAAGTTGAAATTTAACCTGGCTCTACGGTGTGCCATCTGTTTATCAGTGAAGTTGGTTACGGTATCTGTAACGAAACGCCCGGGACGTGGTGCTCCGATATAACCATGATCGAAATTGATATCGCCGCCAATGACCAGGTCAAGGTTACCAACTTGCCTTGAATGTATAAAGTTAACACCTGTGATATATGGATAATCACTCCACCATTTCATGAATTTTTCTTTTGGAGTTGAGTATATACCCGAATAAATATTTATTTTGGTCAACGGTTCAAGCCTTGGGTATGCTGTCCTGATATAAATGGCACCACTAAGGGCAGAAGCACCTGACAGGACAGACGAAGCACCTTTGATAACTTCCACCTGTTCAATGTTTTCAACAGGAACGAAGGCCCATTCAGGCCGGCAGGCATCCCCTGAGAGCAAAGGCATGTCATCAAGAAATAAAGCTACCTTGCTGCCGACACCGAAAGTAAATCCACTGCCCCCCCTGATTTGTGCTTCACCATCAAGAATGTTGAGTCCGGGAGTATAATCTAATATCGTTTCTATATTCCTGGTATTCTTGCTTTCGATAAGTTCGGGTTTAATGACCTCAATGGAAAGGTTCAGTTCATCAATGCTCTTTTCGAATTTTCCCGCTCTGATCTCTATCTCATCAAAAATCACACTGAAAGGCAGGAGTTCAATAGTTGTACTAACCGTTTGCCCTGCAGCGATTTTAACTGAGAAAGTATCTGATTTCATACTGGTAAATGATACCGTAAAAGCGTAGTATCCAGGTTCAAGGCTGAAGAAAAACTGTCCTTCATGGTCGGTAACCGCTCCTATCGAACGGTCCTGTTTCATTACGACATGTGCCCCAATCAGGGTTTCTCCGCCGGCTTTTTCCTTTACAACACCTGCCAGGTAACCTTTCTCCTGGCCATGGATTACCTGGGACCCTGTAAAAAAAAGAAGAATTATTAATATTAAGAGATTTTTTAGCGAAGTCATGATTCAGGTTTAAAGATCATGCCAATTACCCCGATATAGTCATACTTCCTTATGGGCAGGCATTTGACTTTTGTCCGAAGGACTCCTTCGGAGACATCATACATTTGACATAGTATTTAGTATACGTATAGCTTTTGATTTATGGTCCTTATTCCTGTCTGTATCCTGCAAACATAAATGCCTGGTTTAAGATTAACATGAAAAACATTGGACCGGTCTGGTGTAAATGATCTGCCTATCAACATCCTGCCTGACAGGTCAAATACTTCCATGATCATACATTGGTATTTTTCCGGTGATTGAATATTCAGGAAAAGACTGTTGTTATATGCATACACAATGAATTCACCATCCATGCTTTCTTCTAGTCCTTCCGGGTTGTAAATAAGTTGAAGGTCGTCAAAATAGGCTATACTGCCTTCGACTGCCGTTGTACCATTCCCTGAATTGAGGACCAATAGTATATATTCAGGGTTGTTGGAAGAATGATACGTGAATGGCACTGAGAACCTGGTCCATGTGCTTAATTCTACTGATGGGGAATAGAATATGGCGTCACCGACCCAGTTGCTATAAGTTCCGTTCTCGGGTATTTGACATGAACTGGTATGTATGACTGCCCGTACCTGGCAGATATCTTCTCCCTGGGGAAAGAATTTATACCAACCCACCAGGCTGTCCGGCCTGTCTGTAAATGGAGTATGCCATTTGGCATTATCCGGATCCGTAAAGACATAACCTTTGTCAGGAATCATATCAGAATGTACACGGCCATTTGTAATTGTTCCGGTTGCAACAATGTTAAAGATGGCAACATTGAATAACTTCAGGGAATAATTGCCTGTATGGGCATCATCACTTTGGCCCCAAACAAGAGGTGCAGTGGGGTTGAGGCCTGGTACATCTGAGGTTTTAATGGAACTCCAGTCAACAGGTTCGTCCTTCACGGTACCGGCGTATTCCCAGTATTCATAACCCGGATTTTCCAACTGCTGCTGAGAATAGGAAGCAAGGATTAAACAAGTTGAAATAATTGTTAAAAGTAAATTTTTAATCATAGGTATAAAATTTTATGTATAAGGTTTGCTTGATATCATTGTCAATTGTTAAAACAAAAATAATGATTTAAATGGGAAATCAAAACCTTAGAAAGTATAATTACGGAAAAAGAAACTCATTGGTTTTCTGAAAAGGTCAGTCGCATATAATCCAAAAGACTGCTATACTTGTCAATCATCATTGCTCTGTTCCTGGAATTAAGGATGCTGCATATAGTAAAGCATTCCTAATAATTCATTACCGGATCAAGACAAAAGCACCATAGGGTTTTATTTCGCCATCGCCGC
>JAUWGC010000121.1 GCA_030606625.1 Bacteroidales bacterium
TCTGCTTACTTTTATTGATTGGGGATAAAACAATGATAGATGAAATAGGCAGGGAATACTCATTAGGTTGGGAAACACTAGGTGAATGGATTATATTATATGTTTTTCTGGCAATTCAATTGTTATACAATTTTATTTTTCTTATAATATCTAAAAATATTCCATATAACAGCAAGTATAGCACATAGCCGCATTGCGGTCATCAAGACAAAAAAGTTTCTTTCGCCAATAACTGGATACGAAGGACTATTTGAGATGCGGATTGAATATCAATCAAATATTTACCGAGTTTTCTGTTGTTTTGACAAAGGTAGATTAGTTGTATTGTTTAATGGATTTCAGAAAAAGACTCAGAAAAAGCAAAAGAAAGAAATAGAAAAAGCGATGCGACTAAAAAATGAATATTATAAATTTAAAAAAAACAATAATTATGACTGATTATAAAGGAATTAAGACTTTTGACGAGTTGATAGAAAGAGAGCATGGGAAAATCGATATGCACTCAGATGTTATGAATAAATTCGAATTTCTATTGGGAAGTTGGAATTTGGAGTACCGAATCCCAAAGAGTATCTTCAGTGCTTCTGGAACAGACACAGGAATTGGATCATTCAAAAAAACATTAAATAGCAAGTACGTATTTTTTGAATATTCAACTAAATCGGGAAGCGAAGCAAAAGGTATTTTTGCTTGGGATGATAAGGTAAAGGTATACAGATATTGGTGGTTCGAGAATTCCGGTAACTTTTTAACAGCGACCTGTAATTTTGTTAATGATGAAACCTTAGCCATGAACTGGCATGATACTTTGCTGGTGCAAACTTTTGTAAAAGATGGCCAGGATAGAGTCGTCTTGAAAATGCAATATCCTTCCGTAAAAGGCGGATATGAATTGGTTTTGGAGGTAATATTCACAAGAAGCAAGCCACAATCCTGATTGTTAACAAAAAATTAAGTTGCAATTTCCCGTTTTTCATATTATTTTAGTCTATATAAAATCCCAAAACCTAATTATCATGAAAAAAATTACCCTATTATTATTTATTGTCTCAGGCATAATATCTAAATCCATTTCCCAGGATTTCTGGGAGCCGGTTAATTTACCCAATCCCGATATGACCATTTATGCTATGGCTACTGACGGAAACGACCGATTGTTCATTGGTTCGGTTGATAATATTTATTATACCGATAACAATGGTGCTAACTGGAATGCCGGAACCAACTGGCCGGGACATGCCATTAAATGTTTGGCCGTAAATGATGTCAATATTGTTTTTGCGGGTACATTCAGTGAAGGGATGTACCGTTCGACGGATGGTGGAACAACGTATACTGAAATCAATAATGGTTTGTCCTATTTAAACGTTTGGTGCATCTTTATCATTGATGAAGATGAATTACTGGTAGGTACACCAGGCGGTATTTTTAAGTCGGCAGATAATGGAGATAACTGGGCTCCACTGGGAAATATATCGTATGATGTACAAGCCATCGTGATAGATGAAAATGATTATCTGTATGCAGGAACGCATGGAGAAGGTGTCTTTAAATCGGAGAACAATGGTATTACATGGAATGCCGTAAACAATGGTATCCCTGACTCAAGCCAGGTAACTGCAATGGCTGCTGTTCCACTCGGTGGAGTGTTGGCTGCTTTCTTTCCTGAAGGAGTTTACAGGACAACCGACCAGGGAGCTTCCTGGGTGGAATTTAACGAGGGACTGCCTTTCGCAGATAAAAGTGCAAGCGAAAGAGGACCTTCTGTAGTTGGCTTTGTCTTTGTTTTAGGTATACTTATGCTTATTATTTACTATATGGGTATGTATTGGATAAATTTTGCTGCCGCTATATTAATATGGGCAGCTTTATTTTCCGGTTTGCCAATGAATCCTACAACTTCAAGTATAACATCCAACACCAATAATGATGTTTATATTGGAACATATGATCAGGGACTCTACAAGAATGCCCTACCGGTAAATATTGAGGAGATCAATGAAAATGTTGCCGGCTTTGAGGTTTTTAATGTATATCCCAATCCTGCCGGTGAATTTGCTTCATTTGAGATCTGTATACCACAACAATGTAAATTATCTGCTAATGTGGTAAATCAACTGGGTCAGATTTGTATGCCTTTGGTCAGTAAAGAGTTTAATCCCGGCAAATTCAAAATACACTTCAATACCCAAACCTTGAAACCCGGTATTTATTTCATCAAGATCTTCTCTGATAAAAATATTAAAACGGTCAAATATTTAAAAAAGTAGAGAAAGTTACATTTTTTGATCTGCGATCTTGAATAGTCAATGTTCATGGTTCATTAAATAGGAATATATATAAAGAACATACTATAAATAGTATCATATTTCTTCATCTTAGTTGCCTTGATATTCTTATTGGGCAATGAGATTATAAAGCAAAGCGGACAAGGTGGGTCAATTTATCCGGAATTTGCATGTACACAACTTGCCCGAAATGTGCAAAAAAATATGGCAAGAACTATTGGGATCCTTTGCCCGCTAAAACTTATAGCGGAAAATTTTAAGCAATACTTATGATTTCTTTCATTATTAAATTCATACATAAGTCATTATATAGATCATGAAACCTTTATACAGATTGTTTTTCATTTTTTTCATCTTCATACAATTTGCATCAGCCCAGCCAACTTCCGTCCTCATCGGCGATAACATGGTAGTGTTTTATCCTGACGGTTTTGTTAGTTCTGAAACTCTGCCCTCGATGGCTCTGCTGGCAGAACCCGACTCCATCGGTGAGGTTCCGGCTGGCTGGACTGTCTTTCCTGAATTTTTCATCGAATGTGGAAATAACTGTGCTTCCATCGAAATTGAAGAAGGAACCGACCTTTACGGAAGCGGTGAGGTCGTAGGTGATTTAAGAAGAAATAATACAGAAGTGATCCTGTGGAACACCGACAATTATGGCTTTGGAACCGATGATGGCAAGCGGCTTTACCAGTCACATCCCTGGATCTTGTTGTTAAGAAGCGATGGAACGGCCTACGGCATTCTGGTGGATCACACGTGGAAACAGCAATTCATACTGGAGAATCCCATCAAGATCATTTCCGAAGGGCCACCCTTTCGCATTATCATTATTGAAAGAGACTCCCCGCAGGAAGTGATTATGACCCTGGCTGAACTGACGGGTAAAATTGAACTTCCTCCACTTTGGGCGTTGGGATACCATCAATGCAGGTATTCCTATTACCCGGCTTCGCAAGTGATGGAAATTGCCGATGCCTTCCGCGAAAAAGAAATCCCCTGCGACGTGATCTGGATGGATATCGACTATATGGATGGTTACAGGATTTTTACTTTCGATCCAGTGGGCTTTCCCGATCCGTCAGGGGTGAATACTTACTTGCACGACCTTGGCTTTCATTCGATTTGGATGATCGATCCGGGGGCTAAAAAAGATCCGGGTTATTTTGTTTATGACCAGGGAACAACCGGTGATTATTGGGTTCAGAATTCAAGTGGCGATCCTTATTACGGTAACGTGTGGCCTGGCAGTTGTGCCTTTCCTGATTTTACCATGCCTGAAACCCGCACTTGGTGGTCTGGTTTGTATTCCGATTTCATGGCCAACGGTATCGACGGTGTATGGAATGATATGAACGAACCGGCCGTATTCAACGGACCTGATCATTCCATGCCCGAAAATAATATCCATCGCGGAGGAGAGAATTTACCCGAAGATGTGCACCTTCGTTATCACAATGTGTACGGTATGCTGATGGTGAAAGCCACACGCGAGGGCATCCTGCAATCCAGTCCCGAAAAAAGGCCGTTTGTCCTGACCCGTGCCAATTTCCTGGGCGGCCATCGCTATGCGGCTACGTGGACAGGTGACAACTGCTCTACCTGGGAACACATGAAAATGTCGGTACCCATGTCGCTGACCTTGGGGTTGTCGGGGCAACCATTCAGCGGCCCGGATATTGGCGGTTTTATCGGGTCACCGGGAGCTGAATTGCTTGGACAATGGATGGCAGTGGGCACTTTTTATCCGTTTTACCGCAACCATACCTCCAAGGATACCTATTCCCAGGAACCCTGGGCGTACGGACAGGCCATCGAAGATGTGAGCCGTACCGCCCTGCAACGGCGTTACCGCTTGCTGCCATATCTGTATACTTTGTTTTATGAAACGTCGCAAAGCGGTTTACCCGTCATGCGGCCGGTCTTCTTTGCCGATCCTACGGACCTTTCACTACGCGAAGAACAGGAAGCATTTCTATGGGGTGATAATATGCTTATTATTCCTTCCTGGGCCGAGGGACCTGCCATACCTGATGGAAGGTGGAGAAACATTATTCTGATCGATGAATCACAGGAAAATGACGGGTATCAACCTATGTTGAAACAGCGTGAAGGTTCCGTTATCCCGCTGGCTGAAATTGCCCAGAGCACCGCTTTTTATTCTTCGGATGAAATCACCTTGCTCATTGCTCCTGACGAAAATTACGTAGCTTACGGACAACTATATACCGATGCCGGAAATGGATTTGAGTACTTAAACGGAGCCTATCTGATGACCGGCTTTGAAGTGGTTCCAACAGATGATGACTCGCTGCTGGTAAGCTGCCTTACGCTCGGAGGAAACATGAGCGCATCCAATCGTTCCTACCGGGCAGGACTGGTAACCAACTATGGCATATTTTATTCGGACTGGAAAAATGACTCTGTATTTAAAATTTCTTTACAACCCGATTTATTTATTGCCCTGACATCTCCTCAGAACGGGGAGGAATTTGAGGCAAACGAAGATATCCTCTTGCAGGCAAAGACTGAAGGTGACCTACAGGTCAGCAAGGTTTCCTTTTACAAAAATGATTCGGAACTGATCGGGGAAGCGAATGCTGAACCCTGGGAGTTTACGTGGCAAGACGTACCGGCCGGACTCTATAAGCTAAAAGCGGTGGCTCAGGCAGAAGGCGAGATCGAAATCGTTTCGGATGAAGTCTCCATTCAGGTTGGGCAGTTCGGAGCCGGTGAGATCACTTATCAGATCTGGTGGAATATTGGCGGGAGTGTGCATGTTTCAGAATTAACTTCCCACACTGATTATCCCGACAACCCTGATGAAACGAGTCTACTCGACCGTTTCGAAGTCCCGAATGACATCGGCGATGAATTCGGATCGCGGGTAATTGGCTATCTACATCCGCCTGTTTCCGGCTACTTTAGTTTCTGGATTAGTGGGGATGATTATTGCGAACTCTGGCTGAGCAGTGATTCCACACATGCTAACAAACAATTGATAGCCGAGGTGCCGGGATGGTCTTCTCCCGGTGAATGGGAAAATACCCCGAGCAACACTCCAACGTAATATTCCTGGAGGCCGGAAGCAAATATTTCATCATGGCTCTGCAAAAGGAAGCTTCCGACCATGATAACCTGGCTGTGGCCTGGGATTACGAAGGACAGTCAAGAGAAGTGATCCCTGGTGCTTTTTTATCCCCATATGATTTTCCAAATACAGTTGAAGACAAAAGCTACCTGTCAAACCAATTAAGGCTGTATCCTAACCCCGCTGCTGATGAATTTTACATCGTTACCGGAAACAAAAGCGGGCAGATTTCCATCTGCACCATAAGTGGAAAAGTGGTATACAAAGCAGATATAATGAAAAACCAGGAAATTATCAAGCTGTTTGCATCAAGTTTTAATAATGGGATATATGTTGTCCGCTTCGAAAGCGAAGGTACAATGTTTATGCAGAAGCTCGTGGTTATAGGATTTTGACATTTGGGGAACACGAAATTTATAACGTTAGTCAGAATTTAAAAACAGAAAACATGGAAGCTAAAAGCAAACCTAAAAGCAAACTCCATCTCTTGTCAATAATATGGGGCCTTATATTTACATCATTTATGCTATTGGTATTGGGCTCAAAAATCATTATCGCAATTATTGAAGATGGTCCTCAATTCTTAAGTGAAATTCCAGAGTCATTTTCCACTTGGGATGACCCAATCCCATACTTTATTACTTACATTATTGGCTATGCTGTCATTTGGTGGAAGCCTTTATGGGGTTCAATAATTATCATTCTTGGCAGTATTTTTTATGTAATAATGGCTGGTATAGATGGCCCTCCAATATTTGCAGCTCCAGGATTTCTGGTAGGCGCTTTGTATTTGATAAATTGGTTTGTCGTTAGAAAAAATCAAACAAACGTTGCCTAACACTTAAGTATCGTTTTCGGCGACAGTCGAATATGTATCCCGATAGTTTTCGGGATTGAACTAAACCTGATAAATATGATTTATACCTTCATAATATTGTGGAATCGATTATTTTCGGTAAGCTTGTTTGAAAATTTTGCATTTCATTTCAGCAGTGAATTTCATAAAAATGGCATTTTTTATCCGGCAAATCATTATCCGGCTTATAAAATATCAGAAAAAGTTATAGCATTTAAATGATTTTACCTGCAATTGGGCATACCTCTCCCAGGACTATTTCCAGGGGTAGTCTAACCAATTGTGCACTAACACTTCCCGGCGTTACCCGAGCGTG
>JAUWGC010000055.1 GCA_030606625.1 Bacteroidales bacterium
ATGCATCATGGATAATACCCAGAACGGAAGAACCCTTTAATCCTTTTGTATATCGCTATCAAGAGGAACAAAGCAATCTATTTATGTTCAGTGGCTTAAGCAAGAGCGGCAGCATTTCCCGGGGTATCTCGTTTGGGAATAACCAGAACGTGGTTGTTAATTCTAATTTCAATCTTCAACTTGCCGGTAAACTTAGCAAGGATATTGATATAATTGCCGCGATAACCGACAACAATATACCAATTCAACCGGAAGGAAACACCCAGCAGATCCAGGAATTCGATAAGGTATATATACAACTTTTAATTAAAAATACTTCCCTGGTCGTTGGAGATTTTGAATTAACACGCCCGGAAAGCCACTTTATGAATTTTTATAAAAAGGCCCAGGGAGGTGATCTGACAACTAATTTCAATATCAAAAGCAAAAAAAAAGGGAGAAGTCTTGGACTCATGAAACTAAGAACTGCAGCAGCACTTTCCAAAGGAAAATTTGCAAGAAATAAATTTTCGGGAACAGAGGGAAACCAAGGCCCGTACAAATTGATAGGTAAAGAAGGAGAAACATATATCATTATCCTGTCTGGCTCTGAAAAGGTTTATATTGACGGTAAACTACTCACACGTGGTGAATCATTCGATTATACCATTAATTATAATACCGGGGAAATTACATTCACCCCCAATATACTCATCACAAAAGATAAAAGAATTATTGTGGAATTCGAATATTCCAATAAGCAATATGCACGTGCATTGTTTTTTATTGGTAACGAGTTTAAAAATGAAAAACTAAATATAAGGTTGAACATTTTCTCGGAGCAGGATCTAAAAAACCAACCTTTACAGCAAGACCTCACCGATGAACAAAAAAAATTGATGAGCAATATCGGAGACAGTATTCAGGACGCCCTTATCTGGAACATAGACAGCGTAGGATTTGCTTCAGACCAGGTAAGGTATAAATTGGTTGATACATTAATTAGCGGAATTTATTATGATACAATATTTGTATACTCTGTGAACCCTGACAGTGCAGTTTACGAGGTAGGATTTTCCAATGTAGGTCATGGAAAAGGACATTATAATTTGATCAAAAGCAATGCCAATGGCAGGGTTTTTCAGTGGAAAGCACCTGTTAACGATATTCCGCAAGGCAGTTATGAACCCATAAGGATACTAGTAACACCAAAGAAAACCCAGAT
The DNA here is from genome assembly GCA_030606625.1 of Bacteroidales bacterium. Lineage (GTDB taxonomy): Bacteria > Bacteroidota > Bacteroidia > Bacteroidales > B18-G4 > JAUWGC01. The sequence continues at coordinate 1,205 of JAUWGC010000055.1, forward strand.
GGTGACTTTCAGCACAGATTATGCGCTTTCAAAAAACTCAAATCTATCAGGTGAAATAGCTCTGAGTAATTTTAACATCAATACATTTTCAGATAAAGATAAGGGAAATAATGTAGGTTATGCTGCAAAATTGAATTTTATCAATAAAATAATTATTGGCAGACATGCTGTAACCCCCTGGACAATGAGCACAGGCCTGTATTATGAATGGGTCAACAGAAATTTTACCCCCATTGAGCCTTACAGGCCAGTTGAGTTTAACAGGGACTGGAATCTCGAACCCGGTGAGAAAGGCAATGAAAACTATGGTGGAATAAATATTTCATTTGCAAATTTAAAAACAGGCATGATCAATTATGAATTCAGGACATTACTGAAAGGTCCGGATTATCAAGGCATAAAAAACAAATTAAATTTCAATCTGAATTTCAGTAATTTCACGGTCAATTTTGATGGCAGTTTGCTGAATACCAACGATATCACATATAATACTCTTTTCTTAAGAAACAAAGCTAAACTGTTAAAAAAGTTTAAATGGTTCATTCTTGGAATTAATGAAGAACAAGAATACAACAAGTTTGTTGACTTGTCATTAGATTCACTGCTTGTGAATAGTTTCTCCTTTAATGAATGGGGATTCTTCGCAATGAATGCCGATTCAACCCATAATAAGCTTTTAGTTCATTACAAACATCGTACTGACCGGTTGCCTTATAAAAACTCATTTAAACAAGCTACGATAGCAGAAGAAATAGGATTGATCATTTCATTACAAAAAAACAGGAATAACCGGTTGAACATTACTGCCACCTACCGTAACCTAAAAGTGAAAGACACACTGTTATCTTCTAACAAACCCGATCATAATGTTGTCGGAAGGATCGAACATTTTCTGAGCATTAAGAAAGGCCTGATCACTGCGAATACATTTTACGAAATTGGATCAGGCCTGGAGGAAAAAAAAGAATTCTCTTACCTGAAAGTGCCGGCAGGAGAAGGCGTATATATGTGGAATGATTATAATGAAGATGGCATCCAGCAACTAAATGAATTTGAAGTATCCCCGTTTAAGGATGAAGCCGATTATATAAGGATATTTTCACCAAGCAATGAATATATCCGGTCCTACTTTAACCAGTTTAGTGAATCACTTTTGTTTAATCCAGCCATCCTGTGGATAAATGAAACAGGGTTTAAAAAATTCTTATCAAAATTCAGTGATCAGCTTGCTTTTCGTATCGAGCACAAAACTTCAGATGACAAGCCAAACAATGCCTATAATCCTTTTATCAGCGAAAAATCCATTCATGATTCCTTATTGCTTTCATTAGGTTCAAGCTTCCGCAATACACTGTATTTTGACAGAAATAATCCGGAATTCGGTTTTGACCTGAATTTTCAGAATAACAGAAACAAAGCACTTCTGGTAAATGGTTTTGAAACAAGAATAATCAGATTAAGGGGCATAAACATCAGATGGAATTTCTATAAGGCATTCTCAATCATCTTGAAATATGACTTTGGTTCCAAGGTAAGTTCATCAGAATTTTTTTCGTCCAGAGATTACGATATTGACTTCAATAAGATTGGCCCGCAATTTAGTTACCAACCCAATCCATCATTGCAAATTGATCTGAAATACAATTATACAACGAAGCTTAATACCCCCGGCGGTACGGAAACGAAAGCAAATATTCATGATCTTGGAGCAGAAATCAATTACAAGATCGTCAATAAAGGGAGTTTGCTAATCCAGGGGAATTATCTGGATGTTTCATATAATGACCTTGTCAACAATTCTTTAGCTTTTGAGATGCTTGAAGGATATCAACCGGGAAGTAACGGAACCTGGAGTATTTCTTATCAACAAAACATTGCAAACCATCTCCAGTTAAACCTTCTATACAATGGGAGAAAATCTCCGGGAGTAAAAACAGTACATATTGGAAGTGTTCAACTAAGGGCATACTTCTAATCATTACGTAAATATACTGAATTGATAAACTTTTAATAAAAACTTTCGTTATATTAAAAATATTCGTTCATTAACATCGTTGAATCATAGGGTAATTTGATCAGCCGGGAAATTTTTTGTGGATAAATGTTAATATAATTAATTGTTATTGACATTTTTGTATGAGTTAGTTGAAAAATTGCTACTTTAGCTCATCATTTCCGGGACATCATTAATTTTTATGAAGTTATTGAAATACATCATATTACTTGTTGCTTGCATTCTTATTCTTACAACCACTGAAGCACAGCAAGCTCCGCAATTTACCCAGAACATGTTTAACAACATGACAATAAACCCGGGTTCTGCAGGTTTGGATAATGGTATTTGCCTGACAGGTATTGTCCGGCAACAATGGGCAGGTTTTAAGGATGTTGACGGAAATAAGGTAGGGCCGGAAACATTTCTGTTGAATGTTCATGCCCCGGTAAGGATACTCCATGGTGGTCTTGGCGGAGTGATCATGCAAGATAAACTTGGATTTGAAAGAAATATCAATTTGAAAATCGGTTATGCATATCATGCAAATATAGGTTTTGGAAAACTTGGTATTGGTTTCAATATAGGTTTCCATAATAAGTTCATTGATTTCTCAAAATTAAAACCGGCTGAACCTGATCCTTTACTGGATCAATTAAGTGGCGAAGAAAGCGAAATGTTGATTGATTTTTCGCTTGGTGTTTTTTACAAGGTTGCTAACCAGTATTATATTGGCATTTCAGGAAATCAGATTTTACAATCAAATGGCAAAGAGCTGGCTAGTTCTACCGACTCAACAGGATCACACATCCTAACCATGACACTTGACCGTACAATTTATTTCGTGGCAGGTTATGAATATGTTTTTCCGGGAAATCCATCCTTTGCCATTGCCCCCTCAGTGCTGATCAAAACCGATTTTGCTTCAACACAGTACGATATTTGTGCTTTGTTAAAATATAACAACAAATTCTGGGGGGGAGTGAACTATCGTGTACAGGATGCAGTATGTGTTATTCTGGGATTGAAAATTAAAGATTTTACAATTGGATATGCTTATGATATAACTACTTCAAAGCTGGGATTATCAAGGACTGGAGGCAGCCATGAAATATTGTTGAACTATTGTTTCAAAATTGAAGCTGATAAAGGACGCAAAAGCTATAAAAATACCCGATTCTTATAAAACAATTTACAAAATTATTCGTATTAACATTTATTATATTATTTTTGAACGTATTTTAGTATAATAAATAAGTTATCTGTTTCGTTAGGTTGATAATTATAAATATTTCCAAATATGAAAAGACTATCATTTTATCTAGCAATTTTATCACTACTCTTAATCTTCGACAGTTGTACCAACACAGGTAATGGTGAATTGATTGGTGTCAGACGCAAAACAAAACATTTCTATCAACCTGATCCTTATGGAATGATTTTTATCCCTCAGGGAAGTTTCACCATGGGAACTGGTGATCAGGATATTACATATGGACAGCTGCACCAACCTAAAACAGTTTCAATTTCAGCATATTATGTGGATGAAACTGAAATAACCAATAATGAATACAGGCAATTCGTATACTGGGTAAGAGATTCCATCGCCCGTTGGATGCTTTATGATAATGGTATCACTGATCCTCCATTTATCCTTACTGAAACCAAAAAAGGTATGATCATTGATCCGCCTCAGGTAAACTGGAAAGAGAAAATACCATGGAAAACGGATCAACAAGAAATTGCAGATGCCCTGGAAGACATGTACATTCCTGAACATGAAAGATATTTCCGTAGAAAAGAGATCGACACACGGAAATTATATTATGAATATTATTGGGTAGATCTACATGCCGCAGCCAAGAAGGACTATTCCATTGATGGTAATTATGAAGATGCTATGTTTTCGAACCGTCCTCAGGGTATGAGAGACAGATCGGTCTATGTCCGTAAGGAGATTATCAACGTTTATCCTGATACTTTGTGTTGGATCCATGACTATACATATTCATTCAATGATCCAATGACTGAAAAATATTTCTGGCACCCTGCCTACGATCATTATCCGGTTGTGGGTGTTAACTGGAAGCAAGCCAGGGCATTCTGTATATGGAGGACAGAAATGAGAAACAGTTACCTGCGAAGCAAACGGGGTGAATCCATTGTTGCTGAATTCCGTCTTCCGACAGAAACCGAATGGGAATGGGCAGCAAGGGGCGGTTATGAATTGAGCCCCTTTCCATGGGGTGGCCCGTATACCAGAAACGATAAAGGATGCTTTCTTGCAAACTTCAAACCATTACGTGGAAATTATATAGACGATGGAGGTCTTAGAACTGTGATCGTAGCTCATTATCCACCTAATGATTGGGGATTGTATGATATGGCTGGAAATGTTACTGAATGGACCAACAGTGCTTTCGATCCGGTTTCTTACAATTTCACATGGGATATGAACCCAAATTATACTTACAATGCCAAAGAATCAGATCCACCTGCAATGAAGCGAAAAGTGATCAGGGGTGGATCCTGGAAAGACATTGCATATTATTTACAAGTATCAACCCGTGCATATGAATACCAGGATACTGCTAAATCATATATCGGATTCAGATGCATGCAACCATTCCTTGGAAGAAACAAGGATGATAATCCTGCAAGAGCATCCAAGGTTTATAACTAAATCTACTTTTTATTTCATAGGCAATTTTATCGTACATTCATATAATATCATATAAGAATTGAATAGTAATAATTAATTATAAATTAAATATTTAAATTATTATGGGTTTAAGCAATATCGTAAGAACTCGCTTGTTTAGAAATTTTATGGCTAAACTTTATGGTTGGGGTGCTGCCGTTGTTATCTTAGGAGCCCTTTTTAAGATCAACCATTATCCAGGTGCAGACTACATGTTGATTGTCGGCCTTGGAACAGAATCATTGATCTTTTTCTTCTCAGCATTTGAACCACCTTATGTAGAAGCCGACTGGAGCCTGGTTTATCCGGAACTGTCAGGAATGTATCATGGCGCTGGTATAGAAGGGGGACAACCGATTGTAGAAGAACTGGATGACATGCTCGAAGAAGCTAATATTGGTCCGGAACTGATTGAGAGCCTTGGGAAAGGGCTTCGAAACCTCAGTGAAAATACAAGGAAAATGTCTGATGTTTCTGATGCTGTCCTTGCCACCAATGAATATACTTCCAGAATCCAAAATGCTTCTGAATCAGCAAATGAGTTAACGCAATCATATAAGAAAACATCTGAAGCATTAACTCGTGATGCAGGTGCTTCTCAGGAATATGCCAACAATATTAAAAGTGCTTCCGTGAATGCTGCAAGTCTTTCAAATTCTTATTCACAGGCATCTGATAATATTAAAACTGAATTGTCTGCAACGGAAGAATTTACTGAAAACATAAAAGCTGCTTCTGCCACTGTAAACCAGTTGACTGATAATTATTCGAAATCGGTTAATATTCTTTCGAAATCAGCTGAAGCACTTGATCTGACTTCGCTTGAAGGACAATCATACAATGAACAGTTGAAAAAGATCGCTACTAATCTGGCAGCACTTAATTCTGTGTATGAATTACAGCTCCAGTCCTCTAATCAGCAAGTCGAATCCTATTCCAGGTTGCACAAAACTATTGATTACTACCTTGAAAATCTTAATGCTTCTGCTGAAAATACTGAGAAATATAAGGAAAACCTGGCAGCTCTAAATGCCGCCTTCGAATTGCAAATAAAAGGTTCCAACAAGCAGGTTGAATCCGTAGATCAACTTCAGGAAACATTGGCTAATTTCCTTGAAAGCTTAAATGCATCGAGTGAAAAAACACTCCTGTATAAAGAGGAACTTGATATTCTGACTGAAAGGGTAGCTGCCTTGAACAAAATTTATGGCAACATGCTGACAGCTATGAATGTTGGTCCTTCAAGTTAATTCTTAACCATTGAAATTACGTAAAACAGTATCACGATTTTAAAACAAGAAATTTATGGCTGGATATAAGGAAACCCCACGACAAAAAATGATCGCTATGATGTATCTGGTGCTGACTGCACTCCTTGCACTTAATGTGTCCAAGGAAATTCTCGATGCATTTCTTGTCGTAAATGAAAGCATGATATCGTCAAACGAAACTTTTCAAAAGAAAATCAATGACACTCACGAACAATTTAATCTCCAATACGCTCTTAATCCTAAAAAGGTTGAACCTTTCTGGGAAAAAGCCCGGGAAGCACAAAGGTTATCCAGAGAATTAATCGACTATATTGAAAATGTTAAGTTTCAAATTGTCCAATATTCTCAAAGAAGAGATTCTGTTGAAACTCTTGAAAAATATTATCATTTAAAAAAAGTTCCCGATCCATATAACCCCAATAAGACAATCGAAAAATGGGTGCTGAATCTTGAAACCGTTCCGTCAAAAGACAATTTCGAAAGACCAACCAATTACTTTATCAATCAGGGTAAAGCTAAAATTCTGAATGAAAAGATCAAGAAATACAGAAAAAATATTCTTAACCTAGTTGAAGAAAAATACAAGGATGATGTAAAAATTGCACTTGAAACTGAAGGGATTTACTACGACAAAGGTGGGCAAAGGCAAAGCTGGGAAATGCATAATTTTCATATGACTATTCTTGCTGCTGAAATTACCATTCTTAACAAATTGATCTCGGAAGTTCAAACTGCTGAATTTGATGTTGTTTCCTTGCTTTATGATCAAATTGATATCTCTGATTTCAAATATGATCAAATTTCTGCCAAAGTAATCCCAAAAACCAATTATATATTAAAAGGAGAAAAATATGAGGCGGAAGTTTTGATAGCAGCCTGTGATACAAAGCAAGACCCGGAAGTTTATGTGCTCAGGGGAGCAAATGAAATCACATCTGGAAATCTTTCCCGAGCCCAGAAAATTGAAGGAAAAGAAGGTATTGTAAAACTGGAATGGACCGCAAATGTTGAAGGGCCACAAAAATACGCCGGAATCATAAAGGTTCTTACTCCGGCAGGAGAAGAAGTTGAATATCCCTTCAGTCACGAATATATCGTTGCCCCGCCATCTCTAACGGTAGCTGCAACCAAGATGAATTTATTCTATATCGGCGTTGATAATCCTGTTTCCATTTCCGTTCCTGGTATTGCCAAAGAAAATATACGGCCATCCATTTCTGCCGGTTCTATCTCTTCAGATCCTAACAGCAGAGGTAATTGGATTGTTCGTGTCCCGACAGGTACAAGAAAAGCAGTTATAAGTGCATCAGCTGATTACCAGGGACAAATGATGAACATGGGATCCGCTGAATTCCGTGTCAAGAAAGTTCCGGATCCTGTTGCCGAAATTGCGGGTTTGGTCCAAGGTTCAATTGAAAAGAACACATTACTTGCTGCCAGTGCCATCATTCCTGAAATGAAGGATTTTGAATTTGACCTTTATTTCAGAGTTGTTTCATTTAAAATGATTACTATCATCGGTGGGGATCTTGTACAAAAAAATGCAAGAGGCAACAGATTCACTGAAGATATGAATAGCATAATTAAAAATGCCCGAAGAAAACAAAAATTCTTTTTTCAAAATATCCAAGCTACAGGACCTGATGGTACTACACGAAGCTTGAATCCGATTAATCTTGAAATAAAATAAAACTATAATACAAGGAAGCTCTATGAAAAAACTAAGCATCATCCTGACATTAACATTCCTTATCATTGGGGCCACCAATAATGATACTCAGGCCCAAATACTTGACGAACCTCCAGTTGATGGCTTGTTCGAAGATGGCGGCGGGTTTATTAATACAAAACCTGTTCCCTATCCTCCATTACGAAAAGCAGATGTCATGTGGGAGAGAAGGATATGGAGAGTTATTGACATGAGGCAAAAGATGAATCAACCATTTTATTATCCTGTTGAGCCCCACAACAATTGGAGGAGTTTTATCCGGGTTCTCCTGGATGCTCTTAAAGAAGGTTCCATTACTGCATATGATATTTCTCCTACTGATGAGTTCCTTGTACCTTTAACCTATCAGGAAATCATCAACAGGCAGGTGGATACTATGCATAAAACCTTTAAGCGACCCTATCCACCTTACGATGAATTTGATTCGGTAATCTATACTGTTTTTGACGCGACCAAAGTTATGCGTGTAAGAATAAAGGAAGACTGGTACTTCGACAAACAGCGTTCGCAAATGTTGGTTCGTATCATCGGTATTTGCCCGGTAATGATGAAAGAACTAGGCAATGAGGAATTCCCTGAACCACTCTTCTGGATATATTTCCCGGAATCCAGACCTATTTTGTCCAAAGCCCTCGTATATAATCGTCATAACGACGCCATGCGCCTTTCATACGACGATATGTTCTGGAAAAGGATGTTCAATAGCTTCATTTACAAGGAGTCAAATGTTTTTGACAGGAAAATAGCTGAATATGCTTCAGGCCTGGATGCCCTTTATGAATCCGAACGTATTAAGGATGAACTGTTCAGATTTGAACATGAACTCTGGGAATTTTAGTATTAAAAGAGATATTTTTAAAAACTCCCTGTGCCTTCAGGGAGTTTTTTTTATTTTCTCAAATGACTACATTTGCTTAATAAATCATCTCTCGATAAATCATGGGAAATCTACCCGATACCTCCCTGGAATACCTCAAGGGAGTTGGCCCTAAGAGAGCTTCACTCCTGAGAAATGAACTGGGTTTGAATAATTTCAATGACCTTTTACACTATTTCCCTTTCAGGTATATCGATAAAAGCCGCTTCTATAAAATCATCGAAATTACCAATGATCTTTCCTATGTACAGCTAAAAGGTAAAATCACACGCGTCGAGACTGTTGGGCAACCCAGATCAAAAAGATTGGTTGCTACACTAACTGATAATACAGGAAAGATCGATCTGGTTTGGTTCAAAGGCATCCGTTGGTACAAAGACAAATTCAACCCGAACATCGAATACATAGTATATGGAAAGCCATCACTATTTAACAACAAATTCAACATACCGCATCCTGATATTGAACCTGTTTCAGAACAAGATGACATCTTGGGTGATACCTTACATGGATATTACAGCACAACTGAAAAACTTAAATCTAAAGGACTGGCAAGTAAACAAATCAGCAAACTGGTAAAAACATTACTTCATAAATTATCCGGTCATATCCCGGAAAACCTTTCTGTTAATATCATCCGGTCACTTGGATTCATCAGCCGTGAAGAAGCTCTGATCAATATTCACTTTCCCCGTGACCAGAAAATATTGCAAAAAGCACAAGCAAGGCTAAAATTTGACGAACTATTTTTTATCCAGCTTCGTTTGTTAAAGTATAAGGTTAACCGTAACAAGAAAATAACAGGACATAAATTCCCGGTAGTGGGGAAGTACTTAAATAACTTTTTCAACAACAATTTATCTTTTGAATTAACAAACGCACAAAAAAAGGTCATAAAAGAAATCCGTGCAGATCTCGGTTCAGGCAGACAAATGAACCGCCTTTTGCAAGGTGATGTGGGAAGTGGAAAAACCCTTGTGGCTGTTATGGCTATTTTAATTGCCCTGGATAACGGATATCAGGCATGTTTCATGGCTCCAACAGAAATATTAGCCAATCAGCACTACAATACCATATCCAGGTTATTCCAGGGACTTGATATTAATCTAAACCTTCTGACAGGATCAATAAAACCCGCTGAAAGAAAAGACATCCATGAATCACTTATTAACGGACAATTACATGTGCTGGTTGGAACCCACGCCCTAATTGAAGAAAAGGTTAGGTTCAAAAATCTTGGCATGGTTATCATCGATGAACAACACAGGTTTGGTGTTGCCCAGCGTGCAAGGCTATGGTATAAAAATATAATTCCCCCACATATCCTGGTAATGACAGCTACACCGATACCGCGAACACTTGCTATGACCTTATACGGAGACCTTGATTTTTCTATCATTGATGAAATGCCTCCCGGACGAAAATCTGTGAAAACATATCATTTCTACGACTCCAAACGATTAAAAATGTTTGGTTTCCTTAAGAAACAGATCAGGGAAGGACGGCAAGTATACATCGTTTACCCCCTCATTAAGGAATCAGAAATACTGGATCTTAAAAATCTTATGGATGGCTATGAAAGTATTCTTCGTGAATTTCCCTTACCTGAATTTGCCGTTAGTATCGTTCACGGTCAGATGAAATCAGCTGATAAGGATTTTGAGATGCAGCGGTTTATTAACGGTAAAACCCAAATCATGGTAGCTACAACCGTTATTGAAGTTGGTGTTGATATCCCAAATGCATCTGTTATGATTATTGAAAATGCTGAAAGATTCGGTTTGTCGCAATTGCACCAACTAAGAGGACGTGTCGGCAGGGGTGGAGATCAATCCTATTGTTTATTAATGTCTGGTTATAAGCTAACCGCAGAAGCCAAAAAAAGACTTGAAACCATGGTTCAATCTTCTGATGGCTTTGAAATTGCAGAAACTGATTTACGGTTAAGGGGTCCCGGGGATTTACAGGGCACTCAACAAAGCGGTATACTAGACCTTAAACTGGCCAACCTGATTAAAGATGAAAAAATACTTAAATATGCCCGCAATCTTGCCATGGAAATACTTGAAGATGATCCTGAATTAGAAAAGCCATCCAACATACCTCTTTTAAGACACCTTGAACAAATCAATAAAAATCAACCAAATTGGGCATCAATAGGCTAATCAATCAAGTAAAATTATTACATTTGCGGTTCATATTTAACAATTCACCAGATGAAGATTTCATATAATTGGTTAAAAGAATATGTTGATATTGAGAATGTCAGTCCACAGGAACTTGCCGTGATATTAACCAATACCGGTCTGGAGGTCGAAGGATTGGAAAAATTCGAATCTGTTAAAGGAGGATTGGAAGGAATAGTTACCGGTGAAGTTATAACTTGTAAAAAACACCCCAATGCCGACCGCCTGAGTATTACAACTGTTGATATCGGACAGAAAGAGCTGTTGCCAATCATCTGCGGTGCACCAAATGTTGCTGCCAGACAAAAAGTCCTTATAGCTAAGATTGGGACAACCCTTTATAAAAATGATGAATCATTTACTATCAACAAAACAAAGATCAGAGGTGAATTATCAAAAGGTATGATTTGTGCCGAGGATGAAGTTGGATTGGGTACGTCACATGAAGGGATCATGGTATTGGATCCTTCCGTTAAAGTTGGAGTGCCTGCCAAAAAACACTTTGATATTTCGGAAGACTGGGTTTTTGAGATCGGTCTTACACCTAACCGTACAGATGCAACATCCCACCTGGGTGTTGCAAGAGATATCGTAGCTGCCCTGAACCAGCAAAAACATATACATTTAAAACTTAAAAAACCCCGGGTTGACCAATTTAAAATTGATCATCATGACAGAAAGATAGACATAATCATTAAAGATGTTGATGCATGCCCAAGATATTCGGGCCTGACAATTACTGATGTGGAAGTAAAAGAATCACCTGACTGGATGCAAAACCGGCTGAATGCGGTGGGGATCAGGCCTATCAACAATATCGTGGATATTACCAATTATGTCCTCATGGAGTTAGGACATCCCTTGCATGCTTTTGATGCTGACAGGATAAAAGAAGATAAAGTAGTTATCAGGAAAGCATACAAAGATGAAAAATTTATTACTCTGGATGAAGTGGAAAGGGACCTGGTTAAAGATGACCTTCTGATATGTAACGCAAAAGACGTAATGTGTATAGCAGGAGTTTTCGGGGGAGCTGAATCCGGAGTTACTGAAAATACCAATAATATATTCCTCGAAAGTGCCTTTTTTACTCCTGGTACAATCAGGAAAACCTCAAAGCATCATGGATTACAGACTGATGCTTCTTTCCGTTTTGAGCGTGGAGCTGATCCGAATATTACCATCTATGCACTGAAAAGAGCAGCATTATTAATTAAGGAAATCGGCGGCGGAAAAATATCATGTGATATCGTTGATGTATACCCAAAAACTACCAATAATTGGATAGTCGATATCAATTATGAAAACATCCGTAAGCTGATAGGTAAAGTAATAGAGAAAGAAACCATCAGGAATATTTTACAGGACCTTGAAATTATAATCCTTAAAGAAAGCAATACCGGAATGCAGTTATCCGTACCAACTTTCAGGTACGATGTCCGGCGTGAAGCTGACATTATTGAGGAAATATTAAGGATCTACGGATATAACAATATAGAAATCGGCGATAAGGTAAATGCTTCACTTTCATTTTATCCAAAGCCTGACAAGGACAAGATCCGGAATTCCATTGCTGATTATTTGTGTAGTAATGGTTTCAGTGAGATCATGAACAATTCTCTTACGAAATCATCTTACGCTGATCAAATTCCCGGCTTCAAACAGGAAAATAATGTCAGAATTTATAATCCACTTAGCGGCGACTTGAATGTCCTGCGCCAATCCTTATTATTTGGAGGACTAGAATCTGTCGGTTATAACCACAACCGAAAAAATACCGACCTCAAACTCTTCGAATTTGGTACTATATATTTTTTGGACCCCGGGTCGCAAACCACGGAAAAACCATTAAAGAAATATAAAGAAGCACTACATCTTGCCTTGTTTACTACCGGAAGAAAACAAAAAGAGAGTTGGAATACCAGTAAGGACAAAGTTGATTTCTACTTCCTAAAGGGAATTGCTAACCAAATCTTCAAACGAGTAGGTGTCGAATTGTCTGCTTTATCAATCAATAATAATCCCTCTCCTTTTTTTGATCATGGACTAGCATATTATAAAGGGCAATCTCTCATTGCAGAATTGGGATTGATCACACAACCCGTTCTCAAATCATTTGATATAAAACAACCTGTAATATATGCAAATTTTAACTGGAATAAACTATTTAAGCTGATCACAACTGATGATATTAAATACTCTCCGGTATCCAGATTTCCGGAAGTAAGACGTGACCTGGCACTACTTATAGATCAGCACATTGGTTTTTCCGAAATTGAAAAACTGGTTTACAATGCTGAAAAAAAACTGATCAGCTCTGTTAACCTCTTTGATATATATGAAGGGGATGAAATTGATAAAGGAAAAAAATCATATGCCATCAGTATAATCCTGCAGGATAAAGAAAAAACACTGACCGATAAAGTTGTTGATAAAACAATCCGAAAAGTGGTTACAGCACTTGAAACTAACTTAAAAGCTTCAATCAGGTAAAACCTGCTTGTTTCTAATAGTCAATCAATATGATTAGTATATAATACGTTATTGTTTAATAAAAATTATTGTTGTTTTATGAATCAAAAAGAAGAAATCCGGTATTCTGTCAGCCCAAATGGAGAAAAATTCCCCATACCCAGACAAGAAGAATATGAGCAAGAGTTTAAACACATTGAATTACTGGCTAACCAAGCCCGTAGTGAAGGCAAGGAAATTGTTGTTGTAATGGGGGTTGGCTTTGTTGGTGCAGTGATGGCTGCCATCATTGCAGATGCCAGAGATGAAAAAGGAAAATGCACAAAATTCGTGATCGGGTGTCAAAGGCCAAGTGAGAGAAGCTATTGGAAGATACCCATGCTTAACCTTGGATTATCTCCGATAAAGGCTGAAGATCCTGAAGTCGATGAATTGATTGACCGATGTGTACTTAAGGAAAAAACCCTGACAGCAACCTATAATAGTGATTGTTTGCAGTTGGCTGATTGTGTAGTCGTGGATGTTCAGTGTGACTACACCAAACATGATTTAGGAAATATGCAAACCGGAGAAGCTGATATGGCTGCGCTGGAAGCTACTATGAAAACCATTGGTGCTAAAATACCATCTAAGGCACTGGTAT
>JAUWGC010000109.1 GCA_030606625.1 Bacteroidales bacterium
TCACAAACTGAATAGTTACATAATTATTATCTTAACCGGGTAAAAATCATTAATTTTGGGGCATATAATAAAGTTTTAATGGCTGATACCATCAAGAAAAAGCAGAACAAATTAATTGATACAATAATTAAAGGAATAAAAGAAAAGAAAGGTCTAAATATAACATGTATTAATTTAAGTAAACTTGAGAACGCAGTTACCGATTTTTTTATCATTTGCCATGGTACATCGAACATACAAGTAAAGGCGATAGGAGAATCAGTAATTGATGTTGTAAGAAAGACGTTGAAATATAAAACATGGCATATGGAAGGATTTGAAAATGCGGAATGGATTTTGTTGGATTATTTTGATGTGGTTGTTCATATATTTCAGGAGGAAACCAGGAACTTTTACAAACTGGAAGAATTATGGGCTGATTCGGAGATCCGGCATATTGAATCAAATTATTGATCTGAACTAACTTTTGAAGGAGAAAAGACATAATGGCAGAAAACGAGAAAAAAGGAAACGATTTAAAACAAAATAATCAGGGTGATTTACCCAAGGGAAAAAGTACAAAGGGCAAATTTAATTTATACTGGGTTTATGCTATCCTGGCTGTAGTTTTCTTTACTATTTATATCATGAACAAGGGTGGCAGTGCAGAGGAAATTGAATGGCGCAATCTCAGGGAAATGCTGATGGATGGTGATATAGGAAAGATCATCCTGGTAAACAAAGAAACTGCAGAGATATTTATTAAAGAGGACAAGTTGTTGAAATCAAAATATGATGACATCAGGAAAAAAGGAATTGATGGCAGCAGCAGTCCGCAATATTATTATGTGATTTCTGATCCTGCTGGATTTGATGAAAAAGTTGAACAAGCACAGGAAGGACTGTCAGACCCGGTGTATATAAAAAATGAAAATAGAAGGAACTGGGGAGGTGAGATACTTGGATGGATTATACCTATTGGGGTCCTTGTTTTAATATGGTTTTTTGTCATGCGTATGATGAGTCGGGGCGGAGGTGGCCCAGGTGGCCATATTTTTAACATTGGTAAATCCAAAGCCCAGCTTTTTGATAAATCCACCAGTGTGAGTATTGATTTTCAGGATGTTGCGGGATTGGTAGAAGCCAAGATTGAGGTTAAGGAAATTGTTGATTTTCTGAAGAATCCGTCAAAATATACCAAACTGGGTGGAAAAATTCCCAAAGGTGCATTGATAATAGGCCCTCCCGGAACAGGAAAGACTTTACTGGCAAAAGCTGTTGCCGGTGAAGCAAAAGTTCCGTTCTTTTCCATTTCGGGCTCTGACTTTGTAGAAATGTTCGTAGGCGTTGGTGCATCAAGAGTGAGGGATTTGTTTAAGCAGGCAAAGGAAAAAGCTCCATGTATTATTTTTATTGACGAGATTGATGCCATTGGCAGGGCCAGGGGCAAAAATCCTATTACCGGTGCAAACGATGAAAGAGAGAATACCCTGAACCAGCTGCTGACCGAGATGGATGGGTTTTCCAGCAATACAGGCGTTATTATTATTGCTGCCACTAACCGGGCTGACATTCTTGACCGTGCACTGACGCGTGCAGGAAGGTTTGACCGCCAGATCCATGTTGAACTTCCTGACCTTGAAGAACGTAAAGCTATTTTTGAAGTTCATATGCGACCTGTTAAGATAGATAATTCAGTGGACATCGTTTTTATTTCCAGGCAAACACCAGGATTCTCCGGTGCTGATATCGCCAATGTATGTAACGAATCTGCACTGATTGCTGCAAGGAAAAATAAAGAGAATGTTGACAAGCAGGATTTTATGGATGCTATTGACCGGATAATAGGAGGCCTGGAGAAAAGAAACAAAATCATATCACCGAAGGAAAAGAAAGTTATTGCTTATCATGAAGCCGGGCATGCATCTGTGAGCTGGCTGCTGGAGCATGCACATCCACTGGTTAAAGTAACCATCATACCGAGAGGCAAATCCCTGGGTGCAGCATGGTACCTGCCTGAAGAACGGCAAATTACAACTTTTAATCAAATGTTTGATGAGATAACTGCTGCACTTGGAGGAAGAGCAGCAGAACAAATCATTTTTGGAGAGATATCAACCGGTGCGTTGAATGACCTGGAAAAAGTTACAAAACAAGCCTTTAATATGATTGTTTACTATGGACTTAATGATAAAGTTGGTAATATCAGCTATTACGATTCTACAGGCCAACAGGAATATTCATTTCAAAAACCCTATAGCGAAAAAACAGCCGAGCTTATTGATAATGAAATCAAAGCTCTTGTTGAAAAAGCATATCAGAGAGCGTTAATAATATTGAAAGATAACAAGGATAAACTTACTATATTAGCCAAGCGTCTGCTGGAAAAAGAAGTGTTATTCAGCGAGGACCTGAAAGAAGTTTTTGGAAAACAACCATTTGAAAAGGAAAAGGAACCAGGGGAAGACAAACCAAAACCTGAGAATAAAAAACCGGAAAAAAGAAAAAGATCCGAGGCTGGCAAAAAGCCTCCTGATGGTGAGAATAAAAAACGGAGTAAACCAGTAAAAACGAAGAAAGAAACAGTAGATAAGGACATCCCTAAAGCTTCAGCTTAATGGAAGAAAGCTCATCCAAGGAAAAAATCTTGAAAAAAGTACGAAATGCAATTATTGCCGGGTCTGATACAGTACACAAAGACCTGGATTTTGCAACTTCTGTCTTTCATAACTTTGAAGATTCCCTGGATATCACTTTTGCACAGGAATTAACCAAGGTTTTAGGTAATTTTATTTTCTGTGAGAGCATAGATAAGTTTACAAAAAACATACAAACCCTCATTGAAGAAAAGAAATGGAATTATATTCATTGCCAGGATAAAAAAATCCGGATGCTTTTAAAGCAAGCAAAAATCCCATATAAATTCAGTGAATCGGCATTGATGAAAGCGACAGCCGGACTAACAGGTTGTGAATACCTTGTTGCACGTTTCGGAAGCGTTGTTGTGTCTTCCAGGGGACAGTCGGGCCGAAGGATATATGTTTATCCCGAAACACATATTGTGCTGGCATTTATCTCCCAAATTGTTCCTGATATTAAAGATGCACTCTCAAATATCAGGAAAAAATACAAAAATTCTCTTCCATCCATGATTTCATTCATTACAGGACCAAGCAGAACTGCAGATATTGAAAAAACACTGGTGATGGGTGCACATGGTCCTAAAGAATTGTATGTATTTCTGGTTGACGCATAACAGTACCAGTCCATAAATTGATTTTGATGATTGAATATCAGTTAAAAGTTTATGAACAGGCAAAATAATATCATGAACAAACAAAATATAAAGTGAAGAACGTAATTCAGCGGACAGTAACCGGGTTTATCTTTGTTGTTGCAATTATCTGTTCCATACACTGGAATCCTTATCCGTTTGCCATCCTGTTTCTTTTGTTTACTTTTCTGGGGCAATGGGAATTTTATAAAATGGTGCATTCCAAACGTATGTCTCCTCAATTCATAATCGGATTGATATCCGGTTTTGTTCTGTATGTGACGTTGGCACTAAAAGCTCTGCTAATTATACCAGACCACTTTTTATTGATCAATTTGTTAATGTTGCTCTCTATTTATATTATTGAATTATTTTCCGGTAGTATAAAGACAGTTGAAAATGTTTCATTCAATATACTGGGTCTTGTTTATATTGTAATTCCTTTTGCTTTGTTGAATTTCTTCAGTGCTCCGGGGTTCTTGACGGATGCTTATAATCCTTCTGTTCTTATAGGCTATTTTATAATACTATGGTCATATGATATCTTTGCCTATCTGGGTGGAAAAACCTTTGGAAAACATAAGCTTTATGCCAGGATTTCTCCTTTTAAGACCTGGGAGGGAACAATTACAGGAGGAATTATTGCACTGGTGGCTGCTTTCCTGGTTTCAAAGTATATCTGCCAGATGGGATTCCATCACTGGGGTATAATCGCTTTGATCGTGATTTTATTTGGAACTTTCGGTGATCTTTTCGAATCGATGTTAAAAAGAAATTTTAATGTTAAGGATGCAGGAACTATCTTCCCGGGACATGGAGGTATTCTGGACAGGTTCGATGGGCTGTTTTTTTCTGCACCTGCAGTATTTGTTTACTTAATTTTGATTATCTGATATGCGCATTCATAAAGCCGGTACATGGCCTATATTGATTATTCTCCTGATGGTACTGTTCATTCTTGTGATCATCAATATATTCTTTCCGGTACAGACCATTGTCCACTATATTCTGTATATTATCGGAGTGGTTTTTATATTGTTGGTTATTAGGTTTTTTCGTTATCCGGAAAGAGATGTTATCAAAGATGATCAAAAAATATACAGTGCAGCAGATGGCACGATAGTAGCCATTGAGGAGGTTGAAGAAACAGAATATTTCAATGATAAAAGGATACAAATATCGGTGTTTATGCCTTTATTGAATGTTCACGTGAATTGGTATCCTGTTGGCGGAATCGTGAAATATATCAGGCATTACCCAGGAGTTCACCATCCTGCATATGTTCCAAAGGCTTCCATGGAAAATGAGATGACTTCAATTATTGTCGAAGATTATAATAAAAGATTAATTATGATTCGTCAGATTGCCGGAATAATGGCAAGAAGAATAGTATGCAATGCAAAGGTTAATACTGGCGTTAGCCAGGGAGATGAACTGGGGATCATCAAATTTGGCTCGAGAGTAGACCTTTTCCTTCCTGTTAATGTGGATATTAAAATTAAAATGCATCAGAAAGTCAGAGCAGGTGAAACAGTAATAGCTGAGTTTTAGGTTGCAAAATCAGAATATTTTGGTGAGTTTCTTCAGATCATTAATTTCATAAGTGACATTTTCTTTGGTTTTTCTTACTAAAATACTTGACAAATGATCCATTAATTTGTATTATTGTAATATCAAAATGATATTATTATAATATTAAAATTCAAAATTATGGATAAAGAAAAAAAGTATTCACCGTCAAATGGTTATGTTGCCATAATCATCATTCTGCTGATGATTATATTACCAATTCTGGGAATGGTATTTATAAAGCTATTCCTTTTGGCTATTATCCTGGTGATAGGTATTTTTTGTCTACCGGGGCTAATGGTGATCAATCCCAATGAATCGATGGTTTTGGTCCTTTTCGGAGCATACAAGGGCACTGTTAAAAAGAATGGGTTTTTCTGGGTTAATCCTTTTTTTGTAAAGAAAAAGATCTCACTGAGGGCACGGAACCTTGACAGTGAACCGATCAAGGTAAATGACAGGGTGGGGAATCCCATAATGATTGGCATTGTCCTTGTCTGGAGGGTTGAAAATACCTATAAGGCAGCTTTTGAGGTGGATGATTATATGCATTTTGTTGATATACAAACAGAAGCTGCGATCAGAAAACTTGCGGGGCATTATCCTTATGATAATTTTGATGATGAGCAGGCTGAGACTACCCTTCGTTCAGGTGGGAAGGAAGTAAATCATGTTCTTGAGGAAGAATTGAGGGAAAGGCTTGAGATAGCGGGCATTCATATTATTGAAGCAAGGATTGCTTATTTGGCTTACGCTTCAGAAATTGCCCAGGCAATGTTAAGGCGGCAGCAGGCAACAGCGATTGTGGCTGCCAGGATTAAGATCGTCGAAGGTGCTGTTGGAATGGTTGAAATGGCCCTGGACCAGCTATCTGCAAAGGGAGTAGTTGAAATGGATGAAGAAAAGAAAGCTGCCATGGTCAGCAATCTCATGGTTGTACTTTGTTCCGATAAAGATGCGACACCCGTGGTGAATACCGGAACGTTACATCAGTAATGTATTATGGCAAAAAAGAAAGCTTTTGTACTAAGGCTTGATCCCGATATGCTTGAAAGGGTTGAAAGGTGGGCAGCTGACGAATTCAGAAGCATGAACGGCCAGCTTGAATGGATAATCAACAGGGCGCTCAAACAAGCAGGAAGGGGGAAGAAACCCGGGAAAAATCAATGAATCATTAATTTTCCCTGCCAAGTATCTCTTTGAGATAATTCCAGTTCAATCTTTTCAATAATTTGCTCGTTACGGATCAGTCCCCACCCCTGGCCAGCAAGAAAGCGGGGAGGCACTTCACCGGCAAAACGTTCTATAACAAATTGGGGGTTTAGCTTTTCTACAAAGTCAACGATAAAATGAATGTATTCATCTAAACCAAAGAGGTTGAATCGCTCCGGAAATTCCCTGTACTCATTTGCCATAGGTGTATTCCTGAAAATTTGCAACTGATGGAATTTTATATTGTTTAATGGCAGGGAAGAGATGATATTAGCCTCATTGAGCATTTCTTCTCTGCTTTCACCAGGCAACCCGAAAATAATATGTGCTCCCGTACGTACTCCTGCTTTTGCTGTTTTTTCGATTGCTTCGACGGATTGTTCGAATGTATGCTGCCTGTTTATTCTTTCAAGAGTTTTGTTGTAACAGGATTCTATTCCATATTCAAGAATGATATAATAATCATCCGAAAGCTTCCGGAAATATTCAAGTTTTTCTTTATCGATGCAATCGGGCCTTGTGCCGATAACAAGCCCGATAACATCAGGATGCGATAGTGCTTCATTGAATAACATTTTTAGCTTTTTCTGAGGAGCATAGGTGTTGGAGTATGGCTGGAAATAGGCCAGGTATTTAGCAGCCTTCTTGTAGCGCCATTTATGGAATTCAATTCCTTCACGGATCTGTTGCTTTATAGATTTACCCGGGTTACAGTAGGAAGGGTTGAAAGCATCGTTGTTACAGTATGTACAGCCTCCCGTAGCAAGTGTTCCATCCCTGTTCGGACAGGTGAAACCGACATCAATACTTAACTTTTGCACTCGTTCCCCGAATATCTTCCGGAAATAATTGGAATAAGCATTGAAACGCCGGTGATGTCCCCAGGAGAAAATCATAATTAAAAAAGCACCCCAGGCGGGGTGCTTTTATCAGGATTATTAATTATATACTTAAGACGAAGTTGATCTTTCAAGGCGTTTTAAAATTGAGAAAATAAATAATGCTGATAGAACACAGAGTATTACCAGCAGCAACCATACTGTCCATAAAGGAACTCTATCCCATAAAGATCCGGGGACAATGATCAGGTAGTTACCAATCGCTGTCGCCGCTAACCATCCACCCTGCATTAAACCTTTGTACTGAGGAGGCGATACTTTTGAAACAAATGAAATACCCATCGGACTTAAGAATAATTCTGCAACGGTTAAAACGAAATAAGTGCTTATTAACCAGTAAGGTGAAATCAATCTGTCTGTAGGTGCTACCTCGCCACTAATTTCTTTTGGACTAACGCCTAATAAGCTTAACGAACCTACAACTAAAATAACAAAACCAAGTGCTGTAATAAGCATTCCTATGCCAATTTTCTTGGGTGATGACGGCTCTTTACCTTTTTTGGCCAACCATATAAATAAACCGACAATTAACGGAGTTAGAGCTACAATAAAGAAAGGGTTGAAATGCTGGAATATCTGCGGTGAGATTTTATTTTCAG
>JAUWGC010000086.1 GCA_030606625.1 Bacteroidales bacterium
GGGGTACTTGCATATAGCCTGATTAACCAGGTGGGATTCATGGTGTGCGGTATCGGAATAGGCACGCCACTGGCCATTAATGGTGTGACCGCCCATGCCTTTTGTCATATCATATATAAGGCGCTTCTCTTTATGTCTGTGGGATCTGTTCTTCATATGACCGGAAAGATCAGAGCTACAGATTTAGGGGGGCTTTATAAGACCATGCCGTTTACGGCTATATGTTGCATAATAGGCGCAGCCTCAATCTCCGGACTTCCGCTTACCAGCGGTTTTATAAGCAAATCAATGACTCTCACCGCAGTGGGCTTACAGGATCTGCCGATTATATGGTTTATGTTGTACTTTGCCTCGGCCGGCGTATTCCATCATGCCGGTATCAAAGTCCCTTACTTTACGTTTTTTAGTGACGATTCGGGTATAAGGACAAAAGAACCTCCGTTCAACATGTGCCTGGCCATGGGTATTGCCGCATGTTTGTGCATCGTCTTGGGTGTTTATCCTAAACCGCTTTATGATATCCTCCCTTATCCTGTTGATTATATACCCTACACAGCATTCCATGTATTAGGAATGCTTCAGCTTTTAATGTTTGGGGCGCTGGCTTTTACCCTTCTTATTCTTTCCGGATATTATCAGATATTACAAAGCTCAACAAGAAATCCAAATACCTGAAAGATAATATACACCTGACCATTGAAAAGCTGCAGGAGGATTCTATTGAATCCGGGCATTACTTTGTTCAGGCTGTTGATTATCTGAGAGAAATAGCTCACTGCCTGAATTTTATCTCACTATCTGCCTATAATCATGTGGACAATAACCACAAAAGACTGATACCTGACCAGGTGGATGACTTGAATATTATCTATGAAGGTATTTATCAATTATATAAAAACATCCTTGAGATGATCAACGCACAGAAATTTACGGAGGTTGACCATATCATCCGGGAACAGCAGGAGTTGCTTTACCTGATTGAGAATATGAATAAGCAACAAATCAAGCGAATCAAAAATCGTGAAGCCGGTACCAAAAACAGTCTTTTGTTCCTGGGAATACTTGCTGAAACCAAAAATATGCTGCTTTATACCATCAATCTTGTGAAATCCCAGAGAGATTTCATTAAACATTTACAGAACCCTGAAACTACTGTTACATAAAGTCATTTGCGGAGGGCAAACAGGGGTTGACCGGGCAGCACTGGACTTTGCACTTGCTCATGGTATTCCCTGCGGCGGCTGGTGCCCTCAGGGCAGGCGGGCCGAAAATGGTATCATCCCAAAGAAATATCCTCTCAAAGAAACAGGTTCTAAAGCATATTCCTTGCGGACGAAGTTAAACATGCAGGAAAGCGACGGAACACTTATCCTTTACTTTAAATCCATGGATAAAGGCACAACACTGACATTAAAACTTGCAGAAGAACATGTTAAGCCGATATTATCAGTTGATCTCTCAAATCCCGCCGGCCCGGAGGAAATAAAAAACTGGATCCAAAAAAATAATGTCAAAATATTAAATATTGCAGGTCCGAGGGAAAGTTTTTTTAATGGAATATACCAACTGGCCTATGATTTTCTGCAACAACTTTCTCCTGTTTTCCAGAATATGAAATACCAGGAAAAATTAACTGTTGCCAATAAGGTTATTGAAACGCTGAAGGAAGAACTTTTTTGTGCCCTTTGGGATACAAATCCAATGGAGTATGGAACTGGAAGGATCCTTCTGCCCTGGCTGGAAGAAGATTCGGAATACCAAATCAAAAAACTGAGCCTCCACAAGAAAGACGAGGACTATTACCTTCAAATAATATACCGGATATTCGGTGAATACTCGGAGATCATTCCATTGCTTAAGAAAAGGAAATTATGAATTACATTTTGCAGATGCCTTTGATCATTCTGTTTTTCCCATGTATATCTCTTCTTAATTCAATGTTTGTAAATTTTTTCTTTGTCATCAGCTGTTCCATCAAATGATCCCGGGCCTCGTTGATCTCAAAATACATACACCCTCCATTTTTTAGATGGCTCATTCCAAAATCCGTAATGGTTTCGTAAAATATCAGGGGATCCTTATCATCAATAAATAATGCATCTTCAGGTTCATAATCCAGTACATTCCTTTGCATCAATGCTTTCCCGGACTGGCAAACATACGGAGGATTGCTGACTATAATATCAAACATCCCCAGCTTACTCCAGTTTTCTTTATCAAGAATATCAAAAAAACAGAATAATACTTTCATTTCGTTTTTCCCGGCATTTTTAATAGAAATCCTGATTGCCGGCTCTGCAATATCGACACCTGTTACATCACAATGATGCAGGTGCTTTTTTAAAGCAATGGCAATACATCCACTGCCGGTACCAATGTCAAGCACCGACAACAATGAACGAACATCAGCAAAATCTTTAATGATCCAGTCGACAAGTTCTTCGGTTTCCGGCCTTGGGATTAAAACCCCGGAGGTTACATCAAGTTCCAGGCCGTAAAAATGTGTCTTTCCAAGAATATATTGAATAGGTTTATATCTCTTCAGCTCTACAAGGGCTTTTTCATACTTATTGCAAACAGGTTCACTTACCATATTAGCAGCAAATAATACAATCTCCGGTTTGTTAAAACCCAAAAAGGCTTCCGTTAAAATGTTAAAAAAATTAATAATCTCCCTCTCTTCATAAAAGCCACTTAACTCTTTAGAAAATACTTTTCGAATATCACCAAGCTTGCCGGAAGAAAAAATCATATCACAGGAAAAACTAAATGTTGTATTTTTGATTGAATTATTCTGTTCGTTATACAAAAGTAAAGTAATCTAAATATGAAAGGCGACATACTGATAATAAAAGATCATCACAAAAATGCTGCAAAAGAAATAGTCAATATCATTCATCCTGAGATACTAAACAGTAAAAGCAAATATATCATTACAGTTAGCGGTGAATCAGGTGCAGGTAAATCTGAGGTTGCAGAATCCATTGCCGGACAACTCAAAGAGCTGGGAATTAACAGTTATATTTTCCAACTGGATGATTTCTTTATTTATCCTCCTAAAACTAATGCTGCTAAAAGAAAGGAAGATATTAGCCATGTAGGAATCCATGAGGTGAAGATGGATTTACTTGAAGAGATTTTAATTGCAATTCAGAATGGTGTAACCCGGATTTCCAAACCCCTTGTTATCTTTGATAAGGACAGGATTATTGAAGAAACCGTAGACCTTAATGATAAAAAAGTGATTATCGTTGAGGGCACATACACCACTACATTAAAACATGTTAACCATCATATTTTTATTGACAGAAATGTATATGACACTCGTGGATCACGTCAGGAAAGAGGAAGAGAAGTACAGGATGAATACCTGGAAAAGATCCTGCTCATTGAGCATTATATCATTTCTGCCCAAAAAGCCCTTGCAGATATCATTGTAAACAAAGATTACAACGTAAACAAAATCAAATAATTATGACTAATAATATTAAAAGCATTGTCATGTTGAGCACGCATGGTTATTTTGATCCGGTACCACAACTTGGCAGAACCGACACAGGAGGCCAGGTTGTTTATGTGTTGGAACTTGCTAAAGCTATTGCTCAAAATGGCATTAAGGCCGACATTTACACACGGTGGTTTGATAAGAGCCAGCAACAAATAGATCCGGTTCCCGGACATCCGGATGTAAGGGTGATCAGAATCCATTCAGGGCCATGGGAATTTATTCCAAAGGAAAAGATCTATGGTTTTCTTCCGGAGTTATCTTCCAATATGATCAGGTTTATCCGGGACAATCGAATGAATTATGATCTGTATCATGGCCATTATGTAGATGCAGGAATAGTCACACTTGATGTGGCAAAGGCATTGTCAAAACCAGCTTTTTTTACAGCTCATTCACTTGGTGCATGGAAACGTGAACAGATGGGTGGAGATCCTGTTGAAATGGAGAAAAAGTACAACTTTAAGCTGAGGATCAGGGAAGAATTGAATATCTTTAATAATGTGAACGGCCAGACTGTTACTTCTGATGTACAATTGGAAAAGCTGAACAAGTTGTATGATTTTTATGCGGATAATATCTGTGTTATCCCTCCCGGCGTAAACATTCACACATTCCATCTGCCTACTAAAGATGAACCGGAAAAACAAACAACACTTCCCCCCAAATATATCTTCTGCCTGAGCAGAATTGATACAAATAAAGGCCATGACATGTTGCTTCATGCTTTTGACCTGGTCATAAAAGAAATCAATGATATTGATCTTGTTATTGGAGGTGGTTCGCCAAACCCCAAACCCAGGGAACAGGAAATTTTCAGAATGATACATAAGATCATTGATGAAAAAAAGATGAACGACAGAGTCCATCTGATCGGATATATTCCGGATGATCTTTTGGTTCCATACTACCAGAATGCACAATTGTTTGTGCTTCCCTCGCTCTTTGAACCCTTTGGCATGACCACCCAGGAAGCCATGGCATGTGGCAAGCCTGTAGTTGCATCTAAATTCGGAGGAATCAGGAACGTAATTGAGAATGGAAAAAATGGATTTCTGGTCGATCCGTCAGACCCTAAAGAATTTGCAGATGCCATGATCAAATTAATTAAAAACGAAAAACTGACCAAGGCATTAGGGATGGCAGCTTACAAGAAGATACGTAAAGAATATAGCTGGGAAGCCATCGCTGACAGGTTCCTCAAGTTTTACAATCAGTACATGTAAAAAAAACCACAAATGGTTTATATTACTCTGTCGATAATCCAGTCCACACTGATTTTTGTCATTTTTAAACTCTTTAACAGGTTCAGGATTGATAATCTTCAGGCCATCACAATAAACTACCTCGTTGCTTGCCTGTTTGGAATATTGATAACAGGTGCAGACCGGCTGATCCTTGAAGCACCTTCATATAACTGGTTCTATTTTGCAATCGTTCTGGGTGTATTCTTTATCGTCGTATTTAACATTTTTGCCCTCTCCTCTCAAAAAGCCGGAGTTGCATTAACATCAGTCGCCAGTAAAATGTCGGTGGTTATACCTGTTATATTAGGGATCATTCTCTATCACGAAATGGTCAATGCGCTGAAAATCACTGGGGTAATCACCGCATTGCTGGCATTTTACCTCACATTGAAGAAACCCGGTAATACAGGCGTTAAATATAAATTTTTCTATCTGCTCATTCTAATCTTTATCGGTAATGGCATAGTTGATTCGCTAATGAAATATACCCAACATTATTACGTGACAGATAACCTGATCCAGTTTATTACAATGGTTTTTTTCACCAGTTTTATTCTTGGTGGTATTGTGCTGACCGTTAAAATGTCGATAACAAAACGTTCGGTTGAGTTTAAAAACATCCTGGCAGGGATCATACTCGGGCTGATCAATTTCGGATCAACCTATACTCTATTCAAAGCTTTGTCATTTTATGAAAGTTCTTTAGTCTTTCCGGTAGCTAATGCCGGGATTGTCGGCCTTTCTACATTGACAGGATTTTTTATCTTTAAGGAAAAATTGACACTTGTCAACTGGGGAGGGATAATTCTGTCATTGATCGCTATTTTAATAATCGCTTTCGCATAATACAGATCATGATGCAGGATGATGAATACAAAACGATAGCAGGAGAATCTTTTGGTCTATACAGAGAAAAGAAGAGTAAGTTTATTGCCATGGCATTCCCTGTCGGATCAAAGGAGGAAATTAAAAACAAATTGATAGCCCTCAGGAAAGAATATCATGATGCGAGGCATCATTGTTATGCTTACCAGTTAGGTCACGAAACCCCATTGAGCAGGGTCAATGATGATGGGGAACCATCTGGCACAGCAGGCAGGCAAATACACGGTCAGATATTATCAAAGGAATTGACCAATATCCTGGTTGTTGTGGTCAGGTATTTCGGTGGAACGAAATTAGGTGTAAGTGGATTAATTAATGCATATAAAACCGCGGCAAGAGACGCCCTCGACAAGGCAAAAATAGTAAAGAGGACGATCAACGATTACTTCGAGATCACTTTTGATTATCCGCAAATGAATTACATTAAACGAATTATTAAGGAAAACAACATAGAACAGATAGATCAGAAATTCGAAGCTGTTTGTAAATTCACAATTTCTGTCAGGCGAAAAATATCAAATGATATTATCCAAAGATTAGACAAGATAAACAGTGTCATTATTAAACCTGTCGAGATATGTAAATAATTTCTACATAACTTTTATATAAGCAAATACGGTGTTTGACACTATTTCTGTATACAATTATTTTTTTAATAAATCAAGTGTTAAACTACTTTTTTTTTAACTATTTTTATCCCATATTTGTTAACTAATTAAGCTAAAACACTCCCCATTCGGATTATTCGAAGTATCAGCAAGTTACCCTTAATAATACAAGTTGAATTTATTTTTTTGATTTAGTCGATTTTACAAATGAAAAATAATGCGGTTGAGGTTTGGGAAAAATGTCTGAAAATTGTTAAGGATAATATCCATTTTCAAAGCTATAAAACTTGGTTTGCGCCTATCAAACCCCTGAAATTAGAAGAAAATGTATTGACTATACAGGTTCCCAGTCAGTTTTTCTATGAATGGCTGGAAGAACATTATATTGATCTGCTAAAAAAGACTATCACAAAAGAACTTGGTCCTGATGGAAGACTCGAATACAGCATTATCATGGACAGTTCTTTTAACAATGCAAATCCATTTTCCATCAAAGTCCCAACATCAAATATAAAAGCAATCAACAATCCTCCTGTTCAAATGCCAATCGATATAAACCGTGGATTTTCCAAAGAGATCCCAAATCCTTTCATCATTCCGGGCCTGAAGAAGATAAAGGTTAACTCACAACTTGTTGAAACCTATTCATTCGACAATTTTATTGAAGGCGATTGTAACAGACTTGCAAGGTCCGCAGGATTCGCCGTTGCCGAAAACCCAGGGAAAACATCTTTTAACCCACTTTTAATATACAGCGATGTTGGATTGGGGAAAACACACCTTGCACACGCCATCGGTATTCATACCAAGAATAATTATCCGGAAAAAATCGTACTGTACGTATCCACCGAACAATTTATTGTCCAATTTGTTGATTCGGTCAGAAACAATAATCAAAATGATTTCGTTCATTTTTATCAAATGATCGATGTTCTGATCATTGATGATGTTCAGTTTCTTTCAGGAAAAGAGAAGACACAGGATGTCTTTTTCCATATCTTCAATCACTTACACCAAAACAGCAAACAGCTTATCCTCACTTCAGACAAACCGCCGGTTAAATTAAAAGGAATGGAGCCAAGGTTACTTTCCAGATTTAAATGGGGCCTGGCTGCTGACCTTCAACCACCTGACCTTGAAACAAGAATCGCCATTCTTCAGAAAAGGCTATATAATGATGGCATTATTATTTCCGAGGAGGTCATTGAATATATTGCATATAATGTAAACACTAATGTGCGCGAACTGGAGGGTGCTCTCATCTCCATCCTTGCACAGTCCTCACTTAACAAGAAAGCCATTACTATTGACCTGGCGAAAAAGATGATCGATAAGTTTGTCAAAAGTACTTCCAGGGAAATTTCTATCGATTACATACAAAAAGTGGTCTGTGATTACTTTAGTATGTCGATTGACGCCATTAATTCCAAAACACGTAAACGTGAGATTGTCCAGGCCAGGCAGCTTGCAATGTATTTTGCAAAAAAACACACTAAATCCTCCCTGGCAACCATTGGCCTGCATTGCGGCAATAAAGACCATGCCACTGTCCTTCATGCCTGCAGAACGATTAATAACCTTGTGGAAACCGATAAGCAATTCCGGATCTACGTTGAAGAGATCGACAAGAAAATCAAGATGTAGTATTCACCCCCATTAATAATGCCATCTGACAAAATGAGAATACTAATGGTTTGCCTGGGCAACATCTGCCGTTCACCCATGGCAGAAGGGATCCTTAAAGACAAACTGGCTGAAAAAAAGCTAATTGCTGAAGTTGAATCCGCAGGATTTGAGCCCTATCACCTGGGGAATCCCCCTGACAAACGAGCCGTTGAAACAACCGCCAGGCATGATATTGATATCACAAATAAGAGAGCCAGACCTTTCACAGATCAGGACTTCGACCGGTTCGACAAGATCTTTGTGATGGATAGTATTAATTTCACAGATGTAATGAACAAGGCAAGAAATGATCATGACATGGAAAAAGTCGATTATCTTCTGAATCAATTAAACCCCGGAACTGATCAGGAAGTGCCTGATCCCTATTATGGCGGAAAGGATGGTTTTGAAAGGGTCTATCATCTGATCGAAATGGCTTGTGAAAAAATTGCCAATAGTATTAAGAATAATTAACTTGATTAATTCCTAACGCAGTATACTGCAAGATAAAAGATAAAAGTAAAAAGATAAAAGTCTTGAAAGTAAAAAAAGTTCCGGATATAGGCATTATCAGGGAAGCAGCTGCGCGAATTCAGGGGCTGGTTCACAACACACCGGTATTGACATCAGAAACCATCAATCAAATAATCAAAGCCAAAATATTTTTTAAATGTGAGAATTTTCAGAAGGCCGGAGCATTTAAATCCAGGGGAGCCTGTAACACGGTTTTTTCCCTTCCGGATGATGTATTAAAATATGGCGTGGCCACACACTCATCCGGCAACCATGCCCAGGCATTAGCACGGGCTGCAAATCTCAGAAACATAAAGTCTTTTATCGTCATGCCCGGGAATGCACCACAAGTGAAAATAAATGCCGTAAGACAATATAACGGGGAGATCACCTTTTGCAAACCCACCCTGGCTGCCCGTGAAGCAACACTGAAAGATATCCTGCAAAAGACAAGCGCAACAGAGATACACTCATATAATGATTACAGGATCATTGCCGGACAAGCCACCGCAGCAAAAGAGATATTTGAAAAGGTTAAAGACCTGGACATCATTATGGCGCCCGTTGGCGGAGGTGGCCTGTTAAGCGGTACTGCATTATCAACCAGATATCTGTCTCCAGGAACTAAAGTGATTGCAGCAGAACCAGCCAATGCAGACGACGCATACAGGTCTTTTTACCAGGGCCGCCTTATCCCTTCGGTAAACCCTGATACAATAGCAGATGGACTGTTGACTTCCCTGGGGTCACTCACCTATCCTATCATCAGACAGTTTGTTGATGAGATCGTGACAGTCAGTGAGGAAAATATAATAAAAGCCATGTTCATGATCTGGGAACGTATGAAGATCATTATAGAACCTTCAGCTGCAGTTACGCTGGGAGCCTTGCTAGAAAATAAATTAAATATTAAAAACAAAAGAATTGCAATCATAATATCAGGAGGCAATATTGACCTGCAAAAAATACCATGGATAAACAAATGAAAAAAGATAAAGGTATATTATATCTGATTCCCAGCACTTTAGGGGATGCCTCATTTGACAAGCTATTCCCTGCTTATAATTTCCATGTCATTAAAAAGATCAATGATTTCATCGTCGAGGATATAAGAACAGCCAGGCGTTTTCTGAAAAAGATCGACAGGGATATTCATATTGACTCCCTGCATTTTCATATCCTGAATGAACATACAGACGCAGGCCAGGTTTTTCATTACCTCGATCCCATAGTAGAAGGGAAAAACATCGGACTACTCTCCGAAGCAGGTACACCCTGCATCGCAGACCCAGGTGCCATGATCGTCAGTATGGCTCACCGTAAGAATATTCAGGTGATTCCACTAACCGGTCCTAACTCTATTTTACTTGCCCTGATGGCGTCCGGATTCAACGGGCAAAACTTTGTTTTCCACGGGTACTTGCCAATACGGAAAAAAGAAAGAAACAGTAAACTCAGAGAGATCGAAAAAAGAGCCTTTCAACTAAATCAAACACAAATTTTCATTGAGGCACCATACAGAAATATACAATTGCTGGAAACCATCCTGCAGACTTGTGAAAACAATACTTTGCTATGCCTGGCATGTGATGTCACCCTCCCGGGAGAATTCATCAAATCTATGTCCATAAAGGAGTGGAAAGTTCAAATACCGGATATTCACAAAAGACCAACTGTCTTCCTTTTATTCAAATAAGCCAAAAAAATTACTGGTCAAATTATTGTTTGTTTATTAACTTTATATAATTTTTGTCTTTAGCCTTTAGCCTTT
>JAUWGC010000175.1 GCA_030606625.1 Bacteroidales bacterium
GCCCATAGTCTGGTCAAGCAATGGAGATGTTACCTATTTATGGACTGATCCCAATGGTGATACAAGTAGTTATGAAATCATGACTATTAATAACATACAGCCAAACCAATCCGGAACCTATTCTCTAACTGTAACGGATACTTTAGACTGTTATTCGGATGCTACTGTCGATGTGATTGTATATCCCACACCTGTTCCTGCGTTTGCAGAACAGGATACCATCACCACCGAAGAGCCGGTAGAGATCGATGCAGGTGCAAATTATGCAAGTTACCTTTGGAATACAGGAGAAAGCACTCAGCATATTACCGCAACATATGACGGCTGGTACGGTGTTATCATAGAATCCATGCATGGCTGCATGGTAGAAGATTCCGTTTACGTATTGTTCTTTGAACCACCATTGCCTCCCGAGCCTGTCAATGAAAACATTTACATTCCCAACGCCTTTTCACCTGACGGGGATGGGTTGAATGATGAATTCAAAGCAATCAGCAACTCAGAAAACATATCTTCATTCCGCATGTATATTTACAACCGCTGGGGTGCACTTGTGTTTGAGAGCAGCGATATATCTGCAGGATGGGACGGAAAATACAAAGGGAAGCCAGGTCCGCAGGGAGCCTATGTATATAAAATTGAGTATTCCATAACCAATCCAGCCAAACAAGAAAACAAAATCAAGTTCGGAAACGTAATATTAGTAAGGTGATTGGGAGACTTAGAGACTTAGGACAAAGAGACCAACTCACACAACCAGCAACAAGTGGCCAGAAACCAGGAACAGGTAAATGATATTCGATTCTGTTTTTACAATTCTGTATTTACAATATAATTGTCAATTTTCAATTGTCAATTTCAGATCATATTGTTAATTGTCAATTATAAATTTGAAATCACATTGTAAATTGTACACACAGAACACAGAATCGTATATAAAATAAATGCTCATAACAAAGGCTAAATTCCTTCGGTATGGGATCTCCGATAAGTCGGGATTAACCTGCATTATTTCAATACAATTCGCAAATTTGTGAATAATGAATGTTAAATTTTAGTAGCCAGAAGTAGTTTATTTGAAAAAATTTTATGATATTTGTATATGTGAATATATGCTTACCTCAGGCAGGTATTGTAATAAAATATTTGAACTTATAAAGAATGAGGTAAATTATGGTTTATTATAAGAAACATATTCCATCCAGGAAACGTGTGTTCCTCAATGTTAAGAACAGGGATGGGTACCTTCATTTCTGATTACTCCTTTGTTTATTTTCTTTTTATTTATTTTAAATAGTATTATTCAAACCCTACAATTTTGTGCTGTCATGAAATTACCTTTTGCAGAATCCTACAAGATGAAAATGGTAGAATCCATTCGGAAGAGTTCCTGGGAGGAGCGTGTGGAATGGATTAAAGCAGCAAAATATAATCTTTTTAATCTCAGGAGCGACCAGGTATTTATTGATCTGCTAACTGATTCGGGTACAGGTGCCATGAGTGATAAGCAATGGTCAGCTTTAATGCTTGGAGATGAAAGTTATGCCGGTGCATCTTCATATTTTAAAATGAAAACTGCAATTAAAGATATCTTTGGCTTTGATTATTTTTTACCAACACACCAGGGACGGGCAGCGGAAAATGTTTTGTTTTCTGCCATGCTGAAAGAGGGTGATATTGTTCCGGGTAATGCACATTTTGATACAACAAAAGGGCATATCGAATTCAGGAAAGCACATGCCATGGATTGCACGATCGCGGAAGCCTATGATACAACTAATAGTTTTCCCTTCAAGGGAAATATTGACCTGAATAAACTGGAATATATTCTGGAAAACAATCCCAGGGAAAAAATACCTTTGATCATAATAACTGCCACCTGTAATACTCCAGGAGGACAGCCTGTCTCTCTGCAGAATATGAAAGAAGTATATACCATGGCTAAAAAATTTGGCATCAGGGTATTTATTGATTCTGCCCGTTTCGCAGAGAATGCATATTTTATTAAAATGAGGGAACCGGGATGTCAGGATAAAACTATCCGGGAAATTGTAAGGGAGATGTTCCAGTATGCTGATGGCATGACCATGAGCAGCAAAAAAGATGCTATTGTCAATATGGGTGGATTTATTGGTTTGAGTGATAAGGAATTGTTCCAACAGGCCTCTATTTATAATATTATGTATGAGGGGTATATAACCTATGGTGGAATGTCGGGCCGTGATATGAACGCACTTGCCCAGGGTCTTTATGAAGGTACTGAATTTGACTTCCTGGAAACACGGATAAAACAGGTTGCCTACCTTGGAGAGAAACTTGATGAATTTGACATACCCACGCAAAATCCTTTTGGTGGCCATGCGATTTTTGTTGACGCCAAAAGGTTCCTTCCTAACATGCCAAAGGAACAATTTGTTGCACAAACACTTGCTGTTGAACTTTATCTGGAGGCGGGTGTGAGGAGTGTGGAGATCGGAGCATTATTGGCCGACCGTGACCCGGTAACCCGGGAAAATAGATACCCGAAACTTGAAATGTTGAGGTTAACAATACCACGAAGGGTTTATACCAATAATCACATGTATTATGTAGCTGTTGCAATGAAGAATGTGTATGACCGGAGGTTTGATATAACAAAAGGCCTGAAAATCGTCAATGAAGCACCGATAATGAGACACTTCACCGTCGAACTGGAAAGAGTCCAATAGAATATCATTAATTTTGCAGGTAATGATATTCAACTTTAAAAAAGATATTCAATATTATAAGTTCTGCCTGTATGGATTTCTTAAAAACCTGCGTTTTTTTGAAGCCTTCATGTTTTTATTCTTCCTTGAAAAAGGCCTTAACTTTTTCCAGATAGGTACACTTTATGCCATACGGGAGATCACAGTGAATATTTTTGAGATCCCGACCGGAATTATTGCCGATTCACTGGGAAGAAGGAGAACTTTGATCTCGGCATTTATCCTGTATATTATCTCTTTTATTGTTTTTTATTTTTCAGAGGAATATAAGTATTTTATTATTGCCATATTGTTATTTTCCCTTGGTGATGCTCTCAGGAGCGGCAATCACAAGGCAATGATTTTTGAATATTTGATCATAAAAGGATGGAAAACCCAAAAAATACATTATTACGGGCATACACGTTCCTGGTCACAAATAGGGTCAGCACTTTCTGCAATTATTGGCGGATTCATTGTTTTTTACACAGGGCAGTTTAAATACATATTTCTTTTTTCAATAATCCCATATATAATGGATCTGATCCTGATAATGACATATCCGAAAGAGCTGGATGGTGAAATGCAAAAGTTCGACAGGAAAAAAATA
>JAUWGC010000005.1 GCA_030606625.1 Bacteroidales bacterium
GAAATTATTATTGAGCAAAGAGATAAGGAGGAGGTGTTGTATCAGACAGGAATGAATGAGGAAGGTAAAATTCAAACCGTTATGGTGAGCTCACCTGGCTCGGAAGCTCTGAACTTAGCGTTTGATGTTACCCCGGCAAAATATATCACAGGCATCATAACTGAAAAAGGTATCATTTCACCTGATCCGGTTGCCATTAAAAAAATTTACAATGCAGAATGACAAGGATTATCCAGGTAGAAAAAGTATCTAAAAATGAATTTTATGATAGTCAAAAGTTTGATTATCACGGTATGTCTTGATTTTTTGTGCTATCGTTATAAAAATTTTGAGATTGTTTTTTGAAAGCCAAAAAATGGCCTCCTTTTTTTTCCTGCAAGCATCGGCAAATATTACAAGGAAATGAAATTCATGTTTCTTAAGCCATTCATAAGCTTTCTCTTGATCATCAATTGCTGCATCAAGCGCAGCAAAATGGGGGTATTTATGTTTTATCAGCCATTCGAAAGCTTCTTCACTTCCTCTCAGAGCGCTTGACAATGCAGCAAGCTCCGGATATCCATTGCTTAATAACCACTTATAGATTTTCTCGTTTCCGCTGATTGTTTCACCAAAAGCTATCAGTATTTTGGGTGGGTATTCTAACATAATATAAACAATTTCCCTTATAACAGTATATCTGGATTTTGAATCCTGTTATGCTATAATTTTTTCATAAATATACAACTAATTTGTGTGATAAGCAGATAAATTACGGCATTTTAAATTTAACCCATTAAATATTTTCAAAGATTGAGGATTAATTGATTAATTTTGGCATGAAATGGATATATGACTTCCCTGAAGGAAATAAAAAAACCTATTCGGCATTATATTGATGGCTTTGAAAAATATTTCAGATCATCAATACAAAGCCCCGTTCCTCTATTGGATAGGATTACACGGTATATTTTAAAACGAAAGGGAAAACAAATGAGGCCTCTGTTTGTATTCTTTTCGGCATCCATCTGTGGGGAAATCAATGATAGTACATACCGGGCCGCATCACTGATTGAATTATTGCACACTGCAACACTGGTGCATGATGATGTTGTTGATGATTCGTATGAACGGAGAGGGTTCTTTTCCATCAATGCCTTATGGAAAAACAAGATTGCGGTATTGATCGGGGATTATTTATTGTCCAGGGGCTTGTTGCTTTCTATTGAAAATAATGATATTGAGTTGTTGAAGATTGTTACAGATGCTGTGAGGGAAATGAGTGAAGGGGAACTCCTGCAAATAGAAAAGGCAAGAAACCTGGATATACAGGAAGATATATATTTTGATATCATCAGAAAAAAAACAGCTTCTCTGATCGCTTCCTGCTGTGCCTGTGGAGCCAAATCTGTTGGTGCTGATAAGGAATCCATTGAAAGGATGAGGTTGTTTGGGGAAAATGTTGGTATGGCATTCCAGATCAAGGATGACCTGTTTGATTATGAACAATCAAATTCAACGGGAAAACCTTCCGGTATTGATGTTAGAGAAAAGAAACTGACATTACCTCTTATTCATTTGCTCCGCCATTCTGATAGATCTGACAAACGAAAGATCATCAACGTGGTTAAAAATCACAACCATAACGCAGAACGGGTTGCAGAGGTTATTGAAATGGTTAAAGCCAATGGTGGTATTGCTTATGCCAAGGATAAGATGATGGAATACAAACAAAAAGCCCTGGAAATTCTTGATACTTTCCCGCTCAGCGATGCCAGGGAATCACTTAAAAAATTAGTGATCTTCACTACGGATAGAAAAAAGTAAATTTTTAATTAAATATAAAAATCTGATTTTTGTCATGAAGACAAAGCTAATATTGGGATTATTTCTTTTTATGATTTTTGTTGAATCAGAAGCACAGCAGTTTCACGGCGGTGCAATGGTTGGCATGGTTGCAAGCACCGTTACGGGTGACAGTTACGGAGGATGGAACAAGGCAGGACTTTTTGCAGGAGGTTATGTAAATCTTGAATTTGGCCGGCGATCCGCCTTTCAGATGGAATTGGAGTACATCCAGAAAGGCTCACGAAAAAACCCTGACCATTCCAAGGATGATTATGATTCCTATTTGTTACGCCTGGGATATGTGGAATTACCTGTTTTATACCAATTTAAAATCAAGGATTGGCTGTCGGTTGAAACCGGCCCATCCATTGGATTTCTTTTTCACTATTATGAAGAAGTAGACGAACAGGGGCAGGAACCATACCCTGATCTTTGCAAGGTTACTTATAGCTGGAATATTGGAATCAACTTCATAATCACAGATAGGATACTGATCAATTTCCGGTCAAATAACTCCCTTGTAAATATTCGGACGGATAGAGCAACCGGGGATGTTAGTCGTTTTTGGGCCTACGGGGAATACAATGATATTTTTATCTTATCAGTATTTTGCAGATTGACCAAACTGGGAAAAAACCGGTCAGAAAATTAACATTTCAGAGTTCGATAAAACCTCCTTTTGATGTAACAAATTTGGTGTTTTATAGGTATACAAACTATAAACAAAAACCAAATTTTATTGCAATGTACCAGACTATTCATTTCCGTTTTCTTCATAGGTTTGGAAGGGGGATGCAGTTTTATTATGCAAGGCGTTATAAATGCGAGTATTGCGGTACGGATTACTCGGTAAAACTAAGTTTCTGCCCTGTTTGTTATAAGGAAGGTGTAAAATTTAACAAGATTTGGAAGTTCATTAAGGCTAATTGATGGGTTGTTTTTTTACTTTTTATTATAATCCATACTTACCTTTTCTTCCTTTAGGATGGCATTAATATTGCGCATCAAGCCTTTATATTTGGTCCTTTTAATTGCTGAGTCCTTGAAAAATTTATTAAAGTCCTTTTCATTCAAGGATTCCCAGTTTTCCTTTTTTAGTTTCAAGAGATAATGATTAGGATGTAAGCTTTCTTCATCATGTGGCTTAGCGAACCTGTTCCATGGACAAACATCCTGGCAAATATCACATCCGAAGATCCAATTATTTAACTTATGGGTACTGGTAGGTGGTAATTCTCTTTTGTTTTCTATAGTAAGATAAGAGATACATTTACTGGCTTTGATGATGTATGGCTTAATAATGGCCTTTGTTGGGCATGCATCAATACAGCGTGTGCAAGTGCCGCAAAAATCATGGGAATAGGGACTGTCGTATTCCAGTTCAATGTTGGCAATGATATGACCAATAAAACAAAAACTTCCTATCTTTTTATTGATCAGACAAGTGTTTTTTCCAATCCAGCCTAATCCGCTGCGTTGTGCCCATACTTTATCCATAACGGGTGCCGAATCAACAAATATACTTGCCTGGAGGGTTCCTGTTCTCTTTTCAATACATGCAAGTAATTTTTTTAGTTTTTTCTTTATCACATGATGATAGTCTTTTCCATACGCATACTTTGAGATTTTGTATTTTGATTTTCCGGATTGATGATGTTCTGGATAATAATTTTGCAGGACGGTAATAACAGATTTGGCATTAGATACAAGCAGCCGTGGATCAAGTCTTTTTTCGAGGTGATTTTCCATATAGGTCATTTCACCATTTAATTTTTCCTGAAGCCATTGTTTTAATAATGGTTCCTGATTTTCAAGGTATGTTGCTGCGGATATTCCGGTGAATGAGAATCCAAGTTTATTGGCTTCTTCTTTGATGTATTGAGATAATTCTGTTTTGATAAGTGCCATTTGAATATTATTCAAATAAACTGGCTTGGTCTGATTGCCTGAATCTCCCTAAATGTTTATATGCCAGGTCTGTTGCCTCCCTTCCCCGTGATGTGCGGTTAAGATAACCTTCCTGTATTAAATAAGGTTCATATACTTCTTCAATCGTATTGCCTTCTTCTCCGACAGCGGTTGCAATGGTACTGATGCCGACCGGCCCTCCCTTGAATTTATCTATTATTGTTGTCAGTATCTTAATATCCATTTCATCAAGGCCATTGTTATCAACATTCAGGGCTGACAGAGCAAACCTTGCTATTTCCAGGTCGATAACTCCAGACCCTTTGATCTGGGCAAAATCCCGGACTCTTCTAAGCAAAAGATTTGCAATTCTGGGCGTTCCACGGCTACGGTGGGCAATTTCTTTAGCAGCATCATCAGAAATTGGGACTTTAAGAATTGATGCTGAGCGGCTGACAATTTTATGCATAGTGTTGACATCATAATAAGACAATCTTGCATTGATGCCAAACCTTGATCGTAGTGGTGCAGTCAATAAACCGGAACGTGTAGTTGCGCCAATCAGCGTAAAGGGATTAAGATTGATCTGAACACTTCTGGCATTAGGCCCTGTTTCTATCATGATATCTATTCTGTAATCTTCCATTGCAGAATAAAGGTATTCTTCAACTACCGGGCTGAGCCTGTGGATCTCATCGATAAATAATATATCATTCTCCTCCAGGTTGGTCAATAAGCCTGCAAGGTCACCTGCTTTTTCGACGACCGGCCCTGAAGATACTTTTATTTTTACACTCAGTTCATTTGCAATGATATAAGAAAGTGTGGTCTTTCCCAGACCCGGAGGGCCGTGAATCAGCACATGATCCAAAGCCTCACCTCTTTGTTTAGCAGCTGCAACAAATATTTTGATGTTTTCAACGATTTTCTTCTGGCCGGCAAAGTTGGAGAAATCAGCAGGGCGTAGCACTTGTTCAATATCCCGTTCGGCCTGTGTTAAATGTTTCCCGCTTGGATCAAGACTTTCATTCATGATCGAGGTATTTCAGTTTTTTTTAGATTACAAAGCAAATTTAGTAAATTCAGCTTGAGTATAGAATAATTTAAAAAATTCAACAATAATTTCATGCTCAAGAGAGTTTTGATTTCATATTTTATATTACCTTAGCTAAAACATTGTTTTAGTATTTTAGGAAATATGAAAAAAATTTTGGTTGGAATTGATTTTTCAAAAAATTCAATCCATGCTCTTGAGTATGCAATAAATTTTGCGAATAAAGTAAATGCTGATGTAATGATGCTTTGGGTGAACAATATCGCTACTTTAGAATATGTTTTTGACAGTTATGAAGGTGATTTGAAAAGGGAAAAAAGGCAGAACTTTGATAAGTTAATAGAAAAGTATCAGGACAAACTTGTGCCTGGGAAAATTTATTTTAAGCTCAGAAAAGGTAAAGTTCATATTGAGGTAGCTTCCCAGGCCAAGCAGATTAATGCTGATCTGATTATTGCAGGGACACATGGCTTTTCAGGTTACGAAGAATACTGGATAGGTAGCAATGCATACCGTATCGTCACACATTCACTATGCCCGGTTATTACGGTCAGATATGATTTTAATTATCAAGAAGGTATAAAAAAGATCATTCTTCCAATTGACAGTTCTCAGGAAACCAAGCAAAAACTACCGGTGGCTTCTGTCATAGCCAAACAATTCGGTGCAGAAATACATATTCTGACATTATATTCAACAATGGTCAAAGCAATACAACGAAGGGTTGACAATCATGCAAAACAAGTTATGGATAGGCTTGACGCCGAAAGTGTTAAATATATATTAACAAGCAAAACATCGGATAACTTTACTCAGACTACCCTGGATTACGCGCAAAATATTAATGCTGATCTGATCGCAATCATGACGGAACAGGAAACCACAACTGCCAATATCTTTCTTGGTCCGTTTGCTCAACAGTTAATTAATCATTCCCCTTTTCCGATTTTAAGTTTGCGATCCAGGGAGATTAACAAATGAGATTTAATAATAAATTTGAAATGAAAAGATGGGTTCAGATATTGGTTTTTTTATTAATATATCCTGTTTTGCTGATTGCACAGGAGGAAAACTATGGATATGTCGCTATTTATCAGGATTCGAGGATTAATTCATTGATCGAAAAACATATCTTTATCAATGAACATTTCCTTTTGAATAAGGAAAATCATGCTATTGAAGGTTATCGTTTGCAGATCTTTTTTGAATCTGGTAATAACTCAAGCACACAGGCAAGACAGATAAAGGAGGAGTTTGAAAAAAAATACAAAAGTATACCAGCGTATATTACATGGAAAGCACCTAACTTCAGGGTCAGGGTGGGGGATTTCAGGACCCGGATGGAAGCTGAAGGTTTTTTACAGAAAATAATACAAGATTATCCCAATGTATGGATAATTAAAGATGAAATAAATTTTCCTAATCTTAATTAATTCAATACTATTATGAAAAAAATTCTTGTAGGCATTGATTTTTTGGATTGTTCAATTAACGCGTTAATTCATGCTATTTCCATAGCGAATATAGCTAAGAGTGATATTATTCTTCTTTGGGTGAACAGGCCCGAATACAATAAAGAAGTGTTTCTTTTTGAACCTGATAAACTGCAACTTGTTGTGAAAGAAAAGTTTCAGGAACTGATAGATAAATATCAACCCACTCTGGATGGAAAGATGACATATAAAATCAGGGAAGGTAAAGTATACAAGGAGGTTGTTTCAGAAGCCGAAGAAAGCAAAGCTGACCTGATTATAATCGGTACTCATGGTTCTTCGGGCTTTGAAGAGTTCTGGATTGGCAGTAATGCTAATAAGGTCGTGTCATTCACCAAATTACCTATCATTACTATTCGGGGTGGAATTGATATTAGGAGGCCTTTAAATCGTATTGTTATGCCAATCGACAGTACTCTGGAAACAAGACAAAAAGTGCCATTTACTGCAAAACTGGCCAAGATGCACGATGCTGAAATATTTGTGGTTTCCGTATATACAACAAAAGTGCGAGCAGTGCGTATACGGGTTGACAGTTACACAGACCAGGTGAAAGAATACCTGGATGAAATGGAAGTGAAACATACGGTGGATACTCTGGATGCTGATAATCTTACTACTGCAAGCATTGAATATGCAAAAAAGATAAATGCCAACCTTATATCCATAATGACAGAACAGGAAAGGACCACTACAAACCTCTGGCTCGGATCTTATGCACAGCAAATGGTAAACCATTCACCGTTTCCTGTGTTGAGTATTCATCCAAAGATAATGATGAGGTCGCTGGCCAGATAAAATAAATTTATCTAAAAGTCCGAAGGACTCCTATGGAGAGTGCCTATGGCACAAGCACCAATCACTGAATAAATTTTTTAGTATCTGTTTACATTATTCAGATCCTCAAAGGCTTGTTTAAGACGCGTGACTATGGATTTTTCTCCTTCCCGTAGCCACTTCCTCGGATCATAAAATTTTTTGTTGGGCTTGTCATCTCCTTCCGGGTTGCCGATCTGGTATTGCAAGTAGTCCTTATAATTGTTGTAATAGTTATGCACCCCTTCCCAGAAATCCCATTGGGTGTCAGTGTCAATATTCATCTTGATAACACCGTAGGAGATGGCTTCCCGTATTTCTTCCTGGCTGGAACCGGAACCTCCGTGGAATACAAAATTTACCGGATTCGGGCCTGTCTTGAATTTTTCCCGGATATACTTCTGTGTATTATGTAGTATGATGGGTTGAAGCTTTACATTTCCTGGCTTGTAAACTCCGTGAACATTTCCAAAAGCAGCAGCAACGGTAAAATTAGGGCTGATCTTCATTAATTCTTCATAGGCATATGCTACATGCTCGGGCTGGGTGTATAATTTTGCACTATCGATGTCGGTATGGTCAACACCATCCTCTTCACCACCTGTTACACCCAGTTCTATCTCAAGTGTCATGTCGATCTTGCTCATTCTTTCAAGGTATTGTTTACATGTCGTGATGTTTTCTTCAATTGGTTCTTCGGAGAGGTCCAGCATGTGAGAACTGAACAAGGGTTTTCCATATTTCTTAAAGTGGGTTTCTCCCGCTTCCAGAAGTGCGTCAATCCATGGAAGCAATTTTCGGGTAGCATGGTCTGTGTGCAGTATAACAGGTATTTCGTAAAGCTCTGCCATCTGGTGTATATGATATGCTCCGGAAATGGCACCGGCAGTAGCGGCTTTTTCTTTTTCATTTGATAATCCTTTACCGGCAAAAAAATAGGCTCCTCCATTGGAGAATTGTATGATCACCGGAGAGTTCACAATTTTGGCAGCCTCTAAAACGGCATTGACAGTATCTGTTCCAACCACGTTGACAGCCGGTAGTGCGAACTGATTTTCCTTTGCGATCCGGAAGATCTCCTGAACATCATCACCGGTGGTAACACCGGTATTTACCTTATCTGAGATTTTTTCTGACATATTTAAATTTTTTAATAGTAAACTTGATCAATAGCCAAAATTATAAATTTTTAAACACTGTTGTCCGATTAAAATTGAATATGCCATTTTTTATTTAAGGCTTCCTGGTTTTGCAGTTTGCAGGTTACGGGTTACGAGTT
Organism: Bacteroidales bacterium; assembly: GCA_030606625.1. Taxonomy (GTDB): domain Bacteria; phylum Bacteroidota; class Bacteroidia; order Bacteroidales; family B18-G4; genus JAUWGC01. The sequence continues at coordinate 8,378 of JAUWGC010000005.1, forward strand.
TGAAAATACTGAATAATTATTAATTTTGCATAGCGAATTCATTGTCCAGGAATAATTTTATCGATCCGGCCCCGTAGTTCAACAGGATAGAATGTCAGATTCCGGTTCTGAAGGTTGTGGGTTCGAGTCCCGCCGGGGTCGCGGCATCCAGGATATTCATACACCGACTATAGTTGGTGTATGAGTTATTAATGTAACAAACTATTAATAAAACAAGTAAAACATACCTGGTATATGTTGTATATACGCTTTTAATAAACCCAAAAACTTATAAATATGCGTAGATTACTGATCCTTGCCGTTCTGGCATTATTATGTCTTCCCTTATACAGTCAGGAAAAGAGTTATCTCCAGGTCAATGCTGAATCCGGAATAGCGATTTATATAAACGATCAATTTGTTGCAGAGACATCATCCGAACTGAATGGGCTGCTCATAGACGATTTATCTCCTGGGGTTTACAAAATCAAAGTGGAAAAACCGGGTTTTGCTTCCAGGGAAGAAAAAATCACACTGAAAAAGGGAGAAGTTATAATCTTTAATGTAAATCTTACCGTTCCTGATGTCAGTATCTCTGAATATGGGAATAAAGTGGATTGCTCCCTTAAGCTTAAAACAGGAACATTATTAATTCAATCCGTCCCGGTAGATATTACAATTAAAATCCCGTGGCTTAAACTAACTACTACCAAGTCTGATGATTCCTGGATGGCTGACGACCTGGCTGTTGGTGTTTATGCAATCTCATTTCACTGGAGTGGTGAAACCCTGGTTGATACTGTCTTCATTAAACAAAATAAAAAGACACACCTTATGGTGAATTTCCTGGAAATGAAGATCTATTATCCTGACCGAAAAGATGTTTACTACTCCACAGAAACTACTCCGGTGAAGAAAAAGGAACCTCCTGTGGATGCTCTGGCTTTGACCTTTACAGATTCCCGTGATGGAAAAACATACAAACAGGTCAAGATCGGTGAGCAGGTATGGATGACGGAGAATCTTAACTATGATGCAGAAAGCGAATCCTGGTGTTATGCCAATGATGCTTCCAATTGTGCCAAATATGGCAGGTTGTATAATTGGGGGACTGCCATGAAAGTGTGTCCCCCTGGCTGGCATCTGCCGACTGATGATGAATGGAAAACACTGGAAATGCATTATGGAATGGAACAGAAAGATGCGGATAATCTTTATTGGCGTGGAACTGATCAGGGAACAAAGTTGAAAAAGAACGATGATGGAGATTTTTGCGGATTGCTTGGTGGCCGCCGTGATACCAGTGGAGATTATGGTTATTTGGATACCTATGGTTACTATTGGTCAGCTACGGATTATAAAGAAACACATGCATGGTACCGATTGCTATACTCAGGGAATCTGCTTGTTTACCGGTTTAGAACCGATAATAATGCTTGCTATAATGTTCGTTGTTTGAGGGATTAGAAAATATATTGATTGACAATTATTTAGTATGTTGTTTTCAGGCTCTTCGAATTAATTAAGGTTTGCCGGATTAGTTACTCCTTATTATATATATACATTTTTTGTTTATTTTATCAATGGATTAAAAAAAATACTATATTTACATTGCCTGAATCTCCGCAATGTGTATCCAAGCCATTGATATACAATGCTTTTTGTATAAATAATATCGATCATGATAAATAAAGTTCTTATAGCCAACAGGGGGGAAATTGCAGTGAGGGTTATGCGTTCTTGCAGGGAAATGGGTATCACCACTGTGGCTGTATTTTCTGAAGCAGACAGGGCTGCCATGCATGTCAGGTATGCTGACGAAGCTTATTTTATCGGCCCTTCACCCTCAAAAGAAAGTTATCTGAATATAAAAAAAATAATCAAAGCTGCCAGGGAATCCGGCGCTGATGCTATACATCCCGGTTATGGATTCCTATCTGAAAATGCTGACTTTGCCGAACGTTGTAAAAAAGAAAAAATCATTTTCATTGGCCCTTCTTCTTTTTCCATCAGGACTATGGGGGATAAAATTTCTGCCAGGAAAACCATGATTGAAGCAGGTATTCCGGTTATTCCCGGAACGGATAAAATTAACAATGAAAAGGAAGCGATAGAAAAATCCGGGGAAATAGGATACCCGGTAATGGTAAAGGCATCTGCAGGTGGTGGTGGCAAAGGAATGAGACTGGTCTTTAATGAGAAAGATATTGTCACAGCTGTAAGAGCTGCGCAATCCGAAGCCAGAGAAGCCTTTGGGAACGATTCTATCTATATAGAGAAATACATTGAATCGCCGCATCATATCGAATTCCAGATACTTGCTGATAATTTTGGTAATACGATCCATCTGTTTGAAAGAGAATGTTCGGTACAAAGGCGTCATCAAAAAGTTATTGAAGAAACTCCTTCTCCCATTATCACGCCTAAAGTGCGTGAAAAGATGGGGGAATTTGCTGTAGCTGCCGCTAAAGCAGTTAGTTATTCCGGAGCCGGCACCATTGAATTTATAGTTGATGATGACCTTAACTATTATTTTCTGGAAATGAATACCAGGCTGCAGGTTGAACATCCTATCACTGAACGGGTAGTCGGCGTGGACCTGGTGAAAGAACAAATCAAGATAGCCAGCGGGTTTGAACTGGAAATTAAACAAGAAAGCCTCCAGCAATTTGGTCATGCTATCGAATGCCGTATTTATGCCGAGGATCCCGATAATAATTTCATGCCAAGCCCGGGAAAGATTAAACATATCTCAGAGCCCCTTGGATTAGGAGTAAGACATGACGGATATGTATATGAAGGCTATGAAATTCCAATATTCTATGATCCCCTGATATCAAAGCTGGTTGTCTGGGCAAGAACAAGAAAAGAGGCTATTGCCAGGATGAAACGTGCATTATATGCATATAAAATCACAGGGGTGAAGACCTCCATCAGATTTCTTGAACGGATCATGGAATGTCCCGACTTTGTCAATGGGAAATATAATACACATTTTATAGAGAAAAACAGAGAATTCCTTTTGTTTTCCAAAAAACATGATCAAAAAGTCGATGATGTTGCTATTATTGCTGCTTTTATGGATTACACCTTTAATATGGAAAAACTGGAAGCCAGATTGTTTTCACAAAATGGCAAAAGTAACTGGAAGAATAGCGGTCGTAAAATTAGTATACAGAGACTATAATCATTACTAATATTTTTACATTACTCAACCAAAAACAGCTTATTAAATGGAAATTAAGATCAATGATAGGAATGCACAAGTGGAACTCTTAAGCAGGAAAGACAATAATGTTCTTATCTCTATTGACGGCAGGAAATATGAGGCAGACATCGTGATGGTGGAAAATGGCATCTATTCTATTCTTATTGATAACAAATCCTACAATATTGAATTGATTAAGATTGAAAGTAAGAAATACCTGGTTACTACATATTCACAATCTTATGATATTGAAATCATAGATGCTGAAAGCAAATATTTAAAGAGCAGGAAAAAAGATGATACCCTTGAGGAAACCACTATATCTTCCCCCATGCCTGGGAAAATTGTAAAGGTTCTTGTTAATGAAGGCGATCAGGTGAAAGCTGGTGATACAGTTGTCATTGTCTCAGCAATGAAAATGGAAAGTGAGTACAAGGTGAAAAAAGACAGGCTCATAAAGGAGATTAAAGTCCGGGAAGGAGATACAATTAATGCCCATCAACCATTGATCGTTATCGAATAAGCGATTAACTGTTCCATAATAATATTTTTTCTCATAATAAATTCCGGATTATGTCACTGAAAGAAAAACATGAAGCTTTAGAAAAGAAAAATGAACAGGCTGAACTTGGTGGTGGAGAAGAGCGGATTGAAAAGCAGCATAAAGCAGGCAGAAGAACTGCCAGGGAAAGAATAGAGATGTTACTTGATCACGATACGTTCGTCGAGATTGATAAGTTTGTCACTCACCGTTGTTCTGATTTCGGCATGGACAAAAAGAAGATACTTGGAGACGGTGTTGTTTGTGGGTATGGTAAGATCGATGGCCGGCTGACATATATTTTTGCTCAGGACTTTACAGTGTTTGGAGGCACGCTTAGCGGGGCCAATGCGGAAAAGATAGTAAAGATCATGGACCTTGCCATGAGAATGGGTGCTCCTATTGTTGGATTGAATGATTCAGGTGGTGCACGGATTCAGGAAGGTGTTGAAAGCCTTGGGGGATATGCAGATATTTTTTACCGTAATGTTATGAGTTCAGGGGTTATTCCTCAAATCTCAGCTGTTCTGGGGCCATGTGCCGGGGGTGCCGTTTATTCACCGGCGATGACGGATTTTATTCTGATGGTGGAAGAATCAAGTTACATGTTTGTAACAGGCCCGGATGTGATTAAGACTGTGACACATGAACAAGTTACCAAAGAAGAACTGGGAGGAGCCATGACACACAATGCACGGAGTGGAGTAGCTCATTTTACTGCTGAGAATGATGAGATGGCTATGATGATGATAAGGGAACTGCTTAGCTTCCTGCCTTCAAATAATATGGAAGACCCTCCGTTGAAGCCCTGTTCGGATGATATTCGCCGGGAAGATGAAAAATTAAAGACCATCGTTCCGGATGATCCGAATAAACCTTATGACATGAAGGAAATTATTGAAACCGTCGTGGATAATAATAATTTCATGGAAGTGCAGCCACATTACGCTCAGAATATCATTGTTGGCTTTGCCCGTCTTGAAGGAAGACCGGTAGGAATTGTTGCTAACCAGCCTGCACATCTGGCAGGAGTGCTGGATATAAATTCTTCTATAAAAGGAGCACGTTTTGTTCGATTCTGTGATGCATTTAATATTCCACTGATCACTTTTGTTGATGTTCCTGGTTTTCTTCCGGGAACAAACCAGGAATTTGGAGGGATCATCAAACATGGTGCTAAATTACTTTTTGCCTTTTCAGAAGCAACTGTACCTAAGATTACTGTCATAACAAGAAAAGCATACGGAGGTGCATATGACGTGATGTCTAGCAAACACATTGGCGCAGATATAAATTATGCATATCCAACAGCAGAGATTGCTGTTATGGGCCCTGAGGGAGCAGTCAATATAATTTTCAGGGATAAATTATCCGAAGAAGAAAAGAAAAAAGCAGTTGAAGATTATAAATACACTTTTGCCAGTCCGTATAAAGCTGCAGAACTGGGGTATATAGATGAGATCATATATCCCGAACAAACACGTTTTAAGTTGATACAAGCTTTGGAAATGACACAAAACAAAACAAAATCCAATCCCCCCAAAAAGCACGGGAATATTCCGTTATGATGTAACTGGTTTCAGAGACGTTCAACCATTTATGTTAAAATCCTGTTTTAATTGCTGAATTGCCAGATTAAGTGAGGAATTTAATTTATCTATCAGGACAGGAAGCTTTTCCGGGTTTGATTTTTCATTGACTAAATTCTCAATTGTACGGATGTCAGTCTGTAAATCTTTGATTTTGAATAAATCAATTGATGATTTCAGCTTATGTGCATGAAATTTTAACTGTTCGTATTCCGAAGATTTAAAAGCCTGGTTTATATTGGATAACATAACAGGTACATCATCAATGAAAATTGATACAAAGTATCCAATCTGTTCATCGTCATCCTCTATAAATTCAGTAATGTCGGATAAATCATAAAGCTTGTCAGCGTTCATAGTGAGTTGGCAGTTTATTTATATTTCTTGGTTTTTTAATATTCGATAGATAGTTGATTTTCCCATGGACAGTTTATCGGCTACTAAAGGTACATTATCGTGATATTTCTGCATATAATATGTGATGATCTTTTGAATGTAGCCCCTGAGTGTATCTTCTTTATTTAAGAGATTGTCGGTGATATCAGTTGAGTTGAAAGAAATATCTTTTTTCTCAATGGCACCATTATTAGATAATACAGCACTAAGTTCGATGATTGCCTTTAATTCCCGTACATTACCGGGGTATGAGTACATCATTAATTTTTCCTTTGCTCCCTTGGAAATATTTTTTGTTTTCAGGTTGTTTTCTTTACAAAATTTGCTAAGAAAGTACCTGGCAAGGAGTAAAACATCATTTCCGCGGTTTCTTAGCGGGGGTATCTCAATAGGTAATCCTAATAACCTATAGTACAGGTCTTCCCTGAAATTACCCATTCTTACTTCCTCGGTAAGGTTTTTATTCGTCGCTACTACAATGCGTACATCAAACCTGATCGTTTCATTACCACCTATACGAGTCAATTCTTTTTCCTGAATAACCCTGAGCAATTTTGTTTGCATATTAAGATCCATCTCGGCAATCTCATCCAGGAAAATTGTTCCTTTGTTTGCTAGTTCAAACTTACCGATTTTCCGGTCATTGGCTCCTGTAAATGCACCCTTTTCATAACCAAAAAGCTCGCTTTCTATCAATTCTTTCGGAATAGCTGTAACATTTAATGCTATGAAAGGATAATTTTTTCTGTTTGAATTATAATGAATAGCCTTGGCAACCAAATCCTTACCAGTACCTGTTTCTCCAAAAAGAGATACTGAAATATTTGTTTTGGATGCTTTTTCAATAAATTTATACAAATTTTTGATATGTGAGCTGTTTCCCTTGATCACTTCTTCGTGGTCGAATTTCTTATTATTGACCTCTTCAGGGTTTGAGATGTTATGCTTTTGGTGGCTTTTCTTGATATTTTTCACGGAGTTCCATAACCTTTCCTTTGTGTGTTTATCCTTGGGAAAGTAATCATATGCTCCTTCTTTTAACAGATTCACGGCAGTATTAATGTCTTCCTGTCCTGAAACAATGATCACAGGAATGTTGGGATTATATTCCTTTATTTTTTTCAATACTTCCGAACCTTTAATATCTGGCAGTTTGTAATCAAGTGAAACCAAAGATGGATATTTATTCAGATTTTCAAGGCATTCAGTACCTGTTTGAAACCAATAAACGTCATTATCGGGGTTCAGTGACAGGTAATAATTCAATGCTTCACCATAAAGCTTATCGTCTTCTACAACGAAAATCCTAAAAGAATTCATTGGACCTGATGTAATTTATAAGATTAATTTGGTTATTCTCTTTAACGACAATTTGTTCAATACGTTTCATATAATGAGATATATTTCTATTTACGCATTTATCTATGAATATTACGAAATGATTATTCAATAAAAACCATTAATTTTGCTATACAGAATGTGTCAGATAATCTGATTAATCGAAATATTTAATGCTGCGATTATTATTGCTCTTCTTTAATTGGCTGGTTAGACTGATCATATACCTCATAGTCGCCGTCCTGTTGGTTGTTATCATAGAATACCTGGTTTGCCCGATATATATTTTTCCTGATCCGGAACCATTTCATGGTGAATATATTTTTAATCCTTATCAGGATATTGACAGCACAAAATGGAGAAAATCAAATTTCCAGGTTCAGTCCCGGGTCTGGATAGGCATTACTGACGGAAGAAAAAATTCTAATGAGGTAATTGACAGTATTTACCGCTTTTTATTATATGACGTCATTACTATTTCAGATTACCAGAAGATCAATAAATACGGAGATGAAAGCGACACTTATATCCCTGTTTATGAACATGGCTACGGGATATTCAAAAACCATCAGGTATTGATTGGTGCGAAAAAAGTATTATGGACCGATTATCCGTTGTTTCAGAATATCCATCATAAACAACATATCCTGAATTTATTGAGAAAAACAAGTGATCTGATATACATAGCACACCCAAAGTTAAGAGGTGCTTATTCGGTGAATGATATGAAATATCTCTCCAAATACACAGGTGTAGAGGTATTGAATTATATGAGACTTTCTGTAGAACATTGGGATGCAGCCCTGTCAGCCGGAAGGTACGTTACGATCCTTGGCAACGATGATGCCCATGATGTATTTAATCCTGATGAAGTGGGATACAGATGTACCTTTATCAATTCCTCCTCTTTAAATGGTGACAGTGTGATTAATGCTCTTCGGAAAGGCATGGCATATGGTGCTGATATCTACCGTCCTGTCGGGGAACCTTTTCAGAAAAAAATAAAAAAAGCAAAAAAAATAGCCAAAGTAAAACAGGTTGATATGTCAGGAGATACACTCTGTGTTGAGGTGGATCAAAAAGCAGGTATTTTCCGCTTTATTGGACAGGATGGTAAGATTAAACATGTTGTTGAAAATACGAAATACGCATGTTATAAAATTTCTCCGGGGGACACATATATCAGGACAGAGATTGAGTTTCCAAATAAGACGGTATTTTATCTTAACCCTGTGATCCGGTATGATGGAAAGGATCCGTGGAAAATGGCTGAACCTGAAGTTGACGTCTTACGAACCTGGTTACTACGAATTATTGGTTTTGCAACTTTGATTTTTATTATCTTGAACATCTGTTTTATCAGGCAGAGAATCATAAAAAGACGTACAGTACGATAACATGTCAAACCGGTATATTAAGAAAGCAATTCTGGTGCTGATCGTCATTTCTCTGGTTGTGCGTGCTTTTATTGCAGGTATGATTGAATTGGGGAATGACGAAGTGTATTATTGGATATATGCTGTTTATCCCGACTGGAGCCATTTTGACCATCCACCAATGGTGGGTTGGATGATCCAGCTATTCACCCTTAATCTTTTATTTGACCAGGCCTTCTTCCTCAGACTGACTTCCATCATCTTTGGCACACTTGGCACCTGGCTGGTTTATATTATCGGGACAAGGTTAAAAAATAAACGTACCGGTTTTTATGCTGCATTGATATATACAGCCTCAATATATTGCTTTATTATTTCCGGCACCTTTATATTACCTGATGCCTCGCAATTGTTGTTTTGGCTGCTGAGCCTGTATTTACTTATTGATGGGTTAACGACCGTTGAAATTACGGAAAAACAACGCAGGAATATCTTGTTTGCCGGATGTACTATTGGATTGGCATTATTGTCGAAATATACATCGGCCTTTTTGTGGGCAGGTGCTTTGGGATATATAATATTATATAAAAGGCAATGGTTGCGGGAGAAAACCCTTTACTTCTCCTTGTTTCTGTCACTGATCATTTTCCTTCCGGTAATTTTCTGGAATATCAATCATGAATTTATAAGTTTTGCTTATCAGGGTGAAAGGGTTAAGCTGTTTCAATCAGTTATTAATTTGGATTATTTTGGCACTGAATTACTGGGGCAGGTTTTTTACAATAATCCGGTAAATTTCATTATTATAATCTTTGCTTTGGCTGCTGTTGTCCGCAAACGGCAATTTATCAGCAAACCAAATCTCAGGTTGCTTTTACTGTTAAGTTTACCATTGATTTTTGTTTTTCTTGTTTTTTCATTATTTCGTCAGACATTACCTCACTGGACAGGCCCTGGTTATTTCGGGCTGATCCTGATTGCAGCAGCATACATGGATGAATTGTCGGAGATCAAAGGTTCGAAAAGTAAGATTCCTTTTGCCATACAGATATCATTGTGTTTTTTATTGATCATTTTAATATTAGGAATTGGCCAGATAAGGCAAGGCTGGATATATCATGACAGATCAACGGATCCGAAACAACTCGGTAAAAATGATATATCTCTTGACCTTTACGGATGGAAACAATTGGGCCGTAAGTTTATTGAATTCAAAGAGGAAAGTTTAATGAACAGGAGTATCCCTCCTGACCTCCCCATTGTCTCATACCGGTGGTTTCCTGCTGCTAATCTGGATTATTATGTTGCCAGGCCAACAGGAACATATGTTCTGGCAATAGGAAACCTGGAGAAGATCCATAAATATGCATGGATTAATAAGAAGAGGGGAGGCTTCAGAATCGGAATGGATGCTTTTTATATTGCCTTTAGCAGAGACTACAAAGACCCGTATGAATTATTTTCATCTTATTTTAAGTCAATTGAACCATTGGATACTATTCATATCACCAGGGGGGATGAAATTGTAATGAATGCGTTTGTATATTATTTAAAGGATCTACAAGTAATTCCTAATCAGTGACCAATCAGTGACCAGTGATCAGTGACCAGATTTGGCTATTGGCCATTTGCAGTAATTCTTTGTTGGGAAATAATTTAGTCTTATTTTTGTTTTCATGGAATCACAAAGGCAACAGAAGATAGCAAGACTTATTCAGAAAGATTTGGGAACATTATTCCAGCGTGAGGGCAGTGGTATGTTTGACGGTGCCATGATCACTGTAACCAAAGTAAACATTACCGGTGATCTGTCACTTGCCAGGGTTTACCTTAGCTTGTTCGCAACAAAGGATAAGGATGAATTGCTCATTACCATCAATAAGAAAAGGAAAAATATTCGTCATCGATTGGCTTCAAAGATTCGCCATCAATTGAGGGCTGTCCCTGAACTTGAATTTTATATCGATGATTCTCTTGATTATATTGAAAATATTGAAAATCTGCTCAAAAAGTAATCACAGGCATTGAATTTTGCTTTATATATTGCAAAGAGATACCTGATCTCTAAAAAGTCCCACAACATCATCAATATTATATCCGGGATTTCGGTGGCTGGCATAACGATAGGAACCATGGCGCTGATCGTGGTGCTTTCGGTTTTTAATGGTTTTGAGAGCCTGATCGTTTCCTTGTTCGATGCATATAATCCTGATCTGCTTATTACTGTGAAAAAGGGTAAAACCTTCAGGTTGGAGGATATATATGCTGATTCGCTGAAAAAGATCCCGGGTGTAATATACTTAACTGAAGTTGTTGAAGATAACGCTTTAATGAAGTATGAATCCAGACAATATATTGTTAACCTGAAAGGTGTCAGTGAAGATTACAAGTACATGACACATTTGGACTCCATGCTTATTGACGGCAGCTTTTTATTAAAGAAAGGTGATCTTGATTTTGCTGTTATTGGTGCGGGTGTTGCCTACCATTTGGGTTATTATCTGGGCGACAGGATCGACCCCATTGATGTATATGTTCCCAGCCGAACCGGGAAAATTGGTATGAACTTTGACAGGTCATTTAATAATAAGAAAATACATCCTTCGGGGATCATTTCATTGCATCAGGAGTTTGATGTAAAATATGTCCTTGTACCAATAGGTTTTGCAAGGGAATTGTTTGAATATACGGATGAAGTAACAGCAGTTGAACTTGGCCTTGCAGAGGAAGTAAAAATTCCTGAGATCAGGAAAAAGGTCATGAACATTATCGGTGAGGAATTTAATGTAAAGAACAGGTTTCAGCAACAGGAACTACTATATAAGATCATGAAATCTGAGAAATGGGCTATTTATCTCATTCTTACATTCATCCTGATCGTGGCGGCTTTTAATGTGATAGGATCATTAACCATGCTGATCATTGATAAAAAAAAGGACGTTGCCGTTCTCTATAGCATGGGTGCCAGTAATCAATTGATACGAAAGATATTCCTGACTGAAGGTGTGATGATATCTGTTATCGGTGCTATATTGGGACTCTTCATTGGTGGGATGATTTGTTTATTGCAGCAAAACCTGGGACTGATAAAGCTGGGAGATGACAGTGGTGCGTTTATCATAGAAGCATACCCCGTGAAAATGAAATTATTGGATTTTCTTTATGTTTTTATAACCGTGTTTATGATCGGCGTAGCAGCTGCATATTATCCCGTTCGCCGGATATCAAAGAAATACCTGCATCAGCGATTGCAATAGTCTCAAAGATTTTAAAGTCAGACAACCTTTCAAACGTATAATTTGTCTCATGTTTAATTAAAAAACAAAGCATCCGGAGCATTCAATGTGAGATGATTAGTTTTTTAAAAATCGGGATGGTTTATCAAATTGGTCAATGGATTTTTATCCTTATCTTTGCGCCTTAAAAATTATTGGTAATCCCCCAAATACATTTAAATTATTAATATAAAGCTTAGCTGAGATGAATCATTATTCTTTACCTAATATATTCAGGAAAATTACCCTATTACTTATTATTCTACTAATTAATACATCGTTAACTGCTTTATCCCGTGATATTGTTGTGAACGGAAACTCTGAAACAAAGATCATTGTCCTTGAAAATACATACAACAGGCTGATATTGTCCAACAATCTGGCAACGATCAGAACGATTAAAATAAATACAGATCAGGGTGTGTTTACTGAACTCATTATACCGGGTTATTCAGCTACTGATATCATCGGCAGTCCCAAATTACCTGTTAACCGGCAGCTTATTGAGATCCCGGTGGGCGCAACACCAGTCGTAATCATTAAATCCACGAAAACAAAAATTATTGATCTGGATGATCTGGGTATTCGGTCGAAGATTTTTCCGGCACAACCCCCTGCTCCGAAAAACGGAACCCCGGTGGATTTTGTTTTTGATCATGCCGCATACAATAAAAATACATTTTATTATACCGAACTTGTTTCGGTAGATGTGCTTGGTTACATGCGGGGTTTGCGTATTGGCAGGGTTAATATTTCTCCTGTTCAATATAATCCGGTGACCAATACCATCAGGGTATTTGAAGAAATTGAATTTGAAGTTCTTTTTGAAGGAGCCAATGTTGATCTGACTTTAAGTGAAAAACAAAAAAACAATGCTCCTTACTTTGTTTCCCTGGGGAGATATTTTCTGAATTACAAGCCTGAGAATACAGTAAACAGGGATACCATAACCATATACCCGGTAAAGTATGTGATAGTTTCCGATCCAATGTTTGCCGCTCAATTACAACCGTTTGTTGAATGGAAGACCAAAAAAGGATTTACTGTTATTGAAGCTTATACTGATGATCCGGCCGTTGGTAACACAACTACTTCAATAAAATCTTATCTTGAGGGATTGTATCAGGCTGGAACACCTGATGACCCGGCTCCATCATTTGTTCTTTTTGTGGGAGATGTTAATCAGGTCCCGGCCTGGAATGGTAGTGCAGGAGGACATGTTACCGACCTTCCCTATTGTGAATATACAAATGATTATTTTCCGGAAGTTTATTACGGGCGATTTTCAGCACAGGATTCTTCCCAGCTTCAGCCACAGATAGATAAGACATTACAGTATGAACAATACCTCATGCCTGATCCTTCATTCCTGAATGAAGTAGTAATGGTTGCAGGTATGGATGCATCACATGGTCATGACTGGGGTAACGGTCAGATCAATTACGGTACGGAAAATTATTTCAATACCGCACATGATATATTATCACATACTTACCTTTATCCGGAATCAGGAAGTCATTCCGCAGATATTATCCAAAATGTAAGCGACGGTGTGGCTTTTGGTAATTATACTGCACACTGCAATTCCTCCGGATGGGCTGATCCTTCATTCACAACCAGTAATGTGCCATCACTTCAAAACCAGGATAAATACGGATTATTGGTGGGAAATTGCTGTTCGTCCAATGATTTTAGTTCAGATGAATGTTTTGGTGAAGCATTGCTCAGGGCAGAAAATAAAGGTGCCTTGGGTTATATTGGAGGATCGAACAGCACTTACTGGGATGAAGACTATTACTGGGGAGTTGGTGTTGGACCCATTACTGAAGATCCTCCTTTATATGAAGAGACTACTTTAGGTTCATATGACAGGACATTTCATGATCATATGGAACCTTTTGAAGATTGGTATACTACCCAGGATCAGATGGTTTATGCAGGAAACCTGGCTGTAACGCAAGGTTGCCCGGGATCAGCTCAATATTACTGGGAAATCTATTGTGTGATGGGGGATCCGTCATTGATGGTTTATTTTTCAGAACCTCCTGTATTATCCGTAAGCTATGATCCGCTTATGCCTCTGGGTGCAACTTCATTTACCGTTACTACCGAACCATATGCATATGTTGCCATTTCGAAGGATGGGGTATTGCATGGTGCTGCCCTGGCAGATGCCGGAGGAATAGCTGTTGTTCCACTGGACCCGATCAACATTCCGGGTGAAGCTGATGTTGTGGTTACAAAACAAAATGCACAGCCTTATATAGGGACAGTAATTGTAAATTCACCTCAGGGACCGTATATCGTATTGAGCGATTATGAAGTTGTTGATAGTATCGGAGGAAATGGTAACGGGCAGGTTGATTATAGTGAAATCATCAGCCTCAATGTTGAACTTGAAAACCTTGGCAATTCCGACGCTGTCGATGTATCGGCAGTGTTATCTTCCACTGATGAATTTATCACCATTATCGATAATTATGAGGAGTGGGGAGATATCCCGACACAAACTACTGCAATGCAGAATGATGCATACACTTTCGAAGTTGCAGATTCGATTCCGGATCAACACGAGGTTATTTTTGACCTTGCCATCCAGGATAGTACAAGGAGCAACTGGAATTCTTCTTTCTCTCTTGTATTAAATGCACCTGTTCTTGCTTTTGGCGGTTATACCATCGATGACAGCCAATCAGGTAATGGCAATGGAAAACTTGATCCGGGTGAAACAGTTGATATGATTGTGGGGGTGATGAACACAGGCCACAGTGATGCTTTAAATGCTGCCGGATATCTTACATCATCATCCACTGATATAACGATCAATAATTCTTCGTTCAACCTGGATACTATCCATTATGGCAACTCCCAAAATGCAATCTTTAATATTACTGTGAGTGAAGATGTTCCAACAGGTACGTCTGTTTCTTTTTCTTTTGAAGCCGGGGCAGGATCATATAATGTCACTGAAGATTTCTTTACGACTGTGGGCCAGATACCCGTACTTGTTCTTGATTTGGATGGGAACAATAATTCAGCAAATGAAATGATGACCTGCTTCAATAATCTTGAAGTAGGAGCGGATTATTCTACTGATTTTCCGGAAAACCTGGACTTGTACGCATCCGTTTTTGTTTGCCTTGGTATTTATCCTGAAAACCATGAGTTAACTTCCGGTGAAGGACAAAATTTGGCAGATTACCTGAATAATGGTGAAATGTTATATATGGAAGGGGGAGATACATGGTATTATGATGATCAAACAGCTGTACATGAAATGTTTAATATCGATGGATTAGAAGATGGAAACAGCGATCTATCAGATGTGATCGGGCAAAGCGGTACCATGACAGATAGTATGGAATACCATTACAGTGGGGATAATAACTGGATTGACCGTATTGATCCTGTATTGCCTGCTTATACGATTTTTGAGAATCAGGCACCCGTATATAATTGCGCAGTAGCTTATGATGCCGGTGCGTATAAAACAATCGGTACATCATTTGAATTCGGAGGTTTGGATGATGGTGAGTTTACAAAAGAGGATCTGATGATAGTAATCCTGGATTTCTTTGGTATTGAAGGTATTTGGACAAATATCAATGATCCGTATATTTCGGAAGGTATTGATATGAATGCCTATCCTAACCCAATGAAAAATTCAACACGGCTGGTGATCAAAATATCAGCACAAGATAATGTTTCAGTCAAACTATATAATTCTGTTGGTCAATTGGTTTCCAATATAATAGATCAACAAATCATTCCTGAAAGAATTTTTACCCATGATCTGGATACATCAGGGCTGGAAGCAGGCATTTATTACTGTATCCTTACGACCGGCGACCACTTGGTTACCAGGAAGCTTATTATAATAAGATAATAAAAAACTTACAAACATGAAAAAGATCATTTTGTCCTTTATTCTGATTTTAGCTTTATCTACACTATTTGCTACTGAAAATGGCTATCAGGTAAAATTTTCACAACCGGATAATAATACATACGTCCTGTCTTTTGAATTGGGTGAACACCAGATTTCAGAAGTCAACCTGAACGGTATTGTCTTTTCAGACATCATTTTTAATGGAAGCGTAAAGACAAATCGAAAAGGTTTTGCTGCCCTGCCGTTTATTCATGCATCTGTCCAGTTGTCTCAGAAACGGAACGTTTCCCTAAGTGTTCTGGAAAGTGAATATGTTGACTATTACCTGGATTATCCGCTGGTGCCATCGAGGGGCGTGATCTACAGGGACCAGGATCCGTCTGCCATTCCTTATGAAATAGATGAAAAATCAATTGTGGACAAATGGTACCCCGAAGTACTTGCCAAACAAACTGATCCTTATATCATTAGGGATATCAGAGGGACATCAGTTTATGTTTATCCTTTCCGGTATAATGCTGCAAAGAATATCCTAAGGGTTTACAAGTCAGTCAGGGTTCAATTGGTTGAAAATGATGACACTCCCATAAACTCACTGGATAAAGAATCAAATACGGTTCTTTATGAGATGGATGCCGTTTACCGTTCTGTTTTCATCAATTATGATCAGAACAGGGATGACCTCACCATAGGTGAAATAGGAGATATTCTGGTGATTTGCACAGACAGGGATGAAGATGCCATCGAACCGTATATCCAGTGGAAAAAGGAAAAGGGTTATAACATATCCATGGAAGTTGTTGCTACTGGTACCAATGTTGATAACCTGATCCAGCAGAAATACGATGAAAATAATAATTTATTATATGTGCAGTTGGTGGGTGACTGGCCGGATATTAAATCAAATACTCTTGGTTATGGTTCTCCGATGGATCCTCAACTAGGTTGTGTGGTTGGAACTGATGAGTTTGCAGATATTTGTGTTGGAAGGTTTTCAGCCAATGATTCAAGTCATGTGACAATTCAGGTGAACAAGGTTATCAACTATGAGAAGAATCCTGAAATGGGTGCGTCATGGTATGAAACTGCAACCGGTATTGCTTCAAATCAGGGCCCGGGAGATGATAATGAGTTGGATTATGAACATAATGATGTGATATTTAATGATAAACTGGATCCTTTCACCTATGAAACTTACAACAGTATTTATGATCCTTCAGCAAACCAGTCTATGGTGAGTACTGCTGTGAATACCGGGACAAGCGTAATCAATTATACCGGTCATGGCTCTCCAACATCATGGGGCTCATCGGGATTCGGCAATAGTAATGTTGCGGCTCTTACCAATGGCGACCGCTTGCCTTTTATCGTTTCAGTTGCATGCAGTAATGGTAATTTTCACCAGACTAGCGGAGATTGCTTTGCTGAGGCATGGCTTAAAAAGGAGAACGGTGGTGCTGTTATGTTCCTGGGAGCTACCATAGGCCAGCCTTGGGATCCGCCAATGAGAGGACAGGATTATTTTATGGATGTGCTTATAGGCGGCTATGATTATAGTGCGCATCCGGGCCAGAACGGGATCAATACTGATGAACAGCGTACCACTTTAGGGTCTTTCGTTTTTAATGGATTGACACTGATGTGCACAGAAGCGGGTGGGTCTGATGATTGGGAAACAGCCAAGACCTGGACTACCTTTGGTGATCCTTCAATGCAGGTACGGACTGCTCCTCCGGCTGATCTGACCGTTTCAAATAATACCATAATAGTCGGGATCCCGTTTCAAACTACCATTACCTCCTCATCAGACCCTGTTGAAGGTGCAATGGTAGCCATCAGTCAGGGTGATGATATGTTCAGGGGATTTACTGATACCTGCGGAACAGTTTCGATTAATCATACGTTCACTCCAGGAACGGCATTACTGGTGGTTACCAGCTTCAATGCGGAAACTGTTTATGAAACTATCGATGTGATCCCTGCTTCAGGCGCTTATGTTGTTTATGCTTATCATACTATCAATGATGCAACCGGCAATGGAGATGGATTGATCGACTATGGTGAAAACATAAATCTTTCACTTGCATTGACTAATATTGGCTCTGAGGATGCAACAAATGTGGATGTGATCCTTTCGACTGATGATGATTATATTTTTTTCACTGACAGCCTTGAATTCTATGGTACGATAACAGCCGGGGATACAGTCATTATACCGGATGCATTTGTGTTTGATGTAGCCAACGATATTCCCGACAATCACAATATCTTATTCAATATCACTTCGACAGGTGATGAAGTTTGGAACAGCAGCTTCTTCGATGAAGCTCATGCTCCGGAACTGGTACTCGAAGAATATATTATCAATGATCCCGGTGGTAATAATAACGGGAAACTGGATCCGGGTGAAACAGCTGAATTGATAATTACAATTGAAAATAGCGGATCTTCGGAGGCATTTGATGTTTACGGTGAATTACTTGCACTCAGTGAATATATCACCGTTGATGAAAATACACTGTATTATGGTAATATTGCAGGTGCAGGATCAGAAGAGCAAACTTATACTGTTACCGCTGATGAAAACACACCTTTAGCGCATTCGGCAGACTTTGAATACAATATGTCAGCCAACCTTGGCATTTCATCCGGCGATAGCTTCTATATCGTGGTCGGGCAAATACCTGTTTTGGTTATTGACTTAGACGGCAATAACAATTCAGCAGATGAAATGATTACATGTCTTAATGACCTGGGTGTAGAGGCTGATTATACAAACAGCTTTCCCGGTGACATAGAATCATATGCCTCGGGGTTTGTTTGCCTTGGAGTTTATCCGGACAACCATGTATTAAACTCTACCGAAGGTCAAATACTGGCGGATTACCTGAATAATGGCGGCATGCTTTATATGGAAGGTACAGATACATGGTATTATGATGGGCAAACAGCTGTACATGACATGTTTAATATCGATGGAGTGGAAGATGGAACCAGCGACCTGTCAGGTGTGGTAGGGCAAAGCGGTACTTTAACAGATGGTATGGAATACAATTACAGTGGTGATAATAATTATATGGATCATATTGCTCCTGTTTCACCTGCAGAAATGATCTTTATGAATACAGCACCCAGTTATGGTTGTGGTGTTTCTTACGATGCCGGATCCTATAAAACCATAGGTATGTCGTTTGAATTCGGGGGGCTGGACGATGACGAATTCACAAAGGAAGATCTCATGATCGCAATCCTTGATTTCTTTGGTATTGAAGGATTATGGACAAATATTGATGATATTGAAGATGTGGCGGGTTTGACAGTCAATGGTATTTATCCCAATCCTTTCACTTTAACAACGACCCTCAGTATCACATTGCCCTGTCCAACCCATGTTATTGTTGAAATATATAATATCAACGGACAGAAGATGAACTCCCTTGTCAATAATGACCTTGGCCGGGGAACACATAAAGTTGAATGGGACGCAACAAATGATGCAGGTGTAAGATTATCAGAAGGTATTTATTTTTACAGGATTATAACCAATGTTGGTTCTGAAACCAGGAAAGTGGTTATAATGCAGTAATGTTTAACTAACATGTACGAAGAAAGCCGGCCTCCAAAGGGCTGGCTTTTTATTATTCTATCATAGCTGCTTCTTCTGCCTGGATGATATTATATGTTTCTGTGTTATAAATAAAGGCAATGACTGTACAATTATCTGCAACCCAGTTATTATTTATTGTAACTGAAGGATATTCCGTAATAGTTTCACCCTGTGAGATTCCTGCACTTACAACCTCTGTTCCCCATGCTCCCCAAACTGATGTTCTTAATACGTGATTGTGTTCGTAATCAAGAATATCAGGGACAGGGCCATAATTGCTATTATCGTTTTTCTGGGCAGCTATGATACCACTTTCAGCAATATAGAAACAGAGATTATAAGTTCCTTCCATGTCAGTCAGGAATTCTATGGTTAGAGTTGAAATCAGTTTTCTATTGGAAGGATTATAGTCGTTTTCAATGGTGATGTATACTTCCGGAAGCAGGTTAATGATTTCATCAACAGCTTCTTGCCACATAGTATACGGTAATGTCCATTGGCCACTATATTTTGTCTGGTTAATTATGCCGCCCGGATAGAACGAAACGTTAAAGTGATCATGGATCTCCGTACCGGTCACGGTCCTGAAATCTGCATCAAATGGCTCTGATTCGGGTAGTGCGTTTGTTCCGGCATGAATTGACAATAAAATCAATTGTTCTCCATACAGGGTTTTCAGGTTTTTTGCATTCGCCGAACCTTCAGGGCAATTGACGCATGTGTGCCCGGTAAATTCTTCAAGAAGAATTTTCCTGACTTTTTCTCCCGGTTCCGGGTGGTGTGATCCGATAGGCTCTAAATATGGTTCTTCTATTTTATCACATGAATAAAACAGGAACACTATTGAAATTATCGTAAAGAAGTATTTTTTTATGCTGTTCATGGACTGTTTTCTAAAATTGACTTGAAATGGTGATAGTAAATCCATTGGAAGCAGGGACTGGCCTGCAGACACCACCAACACAAAGTAAACCTTTACGCTGTTTTCCATAACCAAGAGATATCCTGGTTGGCCCTTTTACATATGCAAAATTTGCATTGTAATAGTGAATTTGTTTATCCTTGTCGGGATTTCCGTAATTGTATTCATCCATTACTGTAAAGAACCATTTAGGCGCGATGTTGAATTCCAGCAACCCCATCACCCAGTTACCTCTGTCTTGCCTGGTGAATAACTGTTGATATTCGAGCCTGAGTGATTTAGTGGGAGTTATTTTGTATGTGATATCTGCAATCCCGGTGTTGGCATATACTTTTGGTTCTCCTGCATGGCCTTCG
This sequence comes from Bacteroidales bacterium, assembly GCA_030606625.1. Lineage (GTDB taxonomy): Bacteria > Bacteroidota > Bacteroidia > Bacteroidales > B18-G4 > JAUWGC01. The sequence continues at coordinate 28,854 of JAUWGC010000005.1, forward strand.
ATCACATCTATATTATAAACCTGGTAAATATACGACAGGATGACCTTCCATTTTTTATTGATTTTTTTGGTTAGTACAATGTCGAAATCTTCAAAGTATTTATCGCCTCCTAGCTTGAAAAAATCGGATTTATAACCTTTTGTTCCGGTTGAATCTACTGGTATTTCCGGTGCGACAGGCTGCTTGTCGATCGAATAAATGTTTGAATAATTAAGTTCGATCTTTGTGCCGTACTTGCCTCCCAGTTTGGATTTTTTGGGGATTGTATACATGACCTGTCCCTGTATGCCCATTTCCCCGTTGGGCTGTGTAGCATAAGGGTATAAGGTAGCCAGGCTGTAAGTATGTTGTTTGGTTAATGGTGGCAGATAATTAATATCTAACATATTGCCAAGCTCACTGCTTTTGGATTTATAACTCATATTGTCGATGCGCTTGCCTGACAGGGTAATCCCAAGGCCTTTCCTGGAATATGAAAGTGTTGTAAACAAAACCTCACCGTTTTTATATATGTAATTATTCATGGCTGAGGGATTATTGATCTTATATGCATATTCGGCCGCGAAATTGAAATTCCCATGAATAATATTCATTCGGCCTGCATACGCAGCCACGTTATTTGGTAATTTATACTGGTAAATAGTTGTATCCCTTGTAATGTTTTTCGTTTTAACCTTTTCATAATTACTTACAAAACTACCGCCGAGAATGATAATTGTTTTACTGTCTTTCATGCCTTTGAACATTTCGTTGAGAAAGAATTCGGCATCAAAGCCTTTAACAATACCCCGGTTAGCGTCTTTATATGGTTCCCAGTAATACCGTTGTGTTCCTATCAAACCTATCAGTGTAATACCATCTAAGGGCTGGAATTTAGCTCTGAATCCCCTGATGGAATTGTCATAACCAAGCTGCCATTCCTCATAGCTGCGCATGATAATTCCGTTGCCAAATTGCTCATAAAAGTTCCCTGCAGTGAGTTCCAGATTATCCCATTTGTATTTTATATAAAAATAAGGGATGCCAACTCCATCGTATTGTTGATCAAAACCGGCAAGTGGAGGTAAATACGCTTCAAAACGAAGCCCGGCTTCAAATTTTCCGTTGGTATAAATAAGGTTACCGAAACCATTCATCCTGAAAATTTTTCCGTCCAGAGTAGAATCGGTGATCCCAAGTTTTGAGTCAGTTGCATAATAGGCACCGTCAAACTGGAAATTTCCGTGTACCTGCCCTCCGGAAAGAAAGTTCTGGGCAAAAGAGGTTGAAGGCAATAAAAATATTATTAATAATAAGCTTCGAAATGGACTGGTTTTCATTGATTAAACATATTAATTATTCTGATTGGCTTGCCTGAATTAAAAGACGTGTTTTGGTTAGTGATCAGAAATATCTTCACCTTTAGCCAGCTTCCTGACCTTTTCAATAAGTTGTAACTCAGATCCTTCAGAAAATGAAGTATGTGACCATACAATATTTCCATTTCCGTCAACCAGGAATGTATGAGGTATCATATTCACGTTCATCGCCCTTTTAAAATCACCGTTCGGATCAAGAAATACTTCATAATCCCAGTCATTGCCATTGACAAAAGGCATAACTTTGGAACTTGACCTTACATCATCAATTGACACAGCCACAAGCTTAACCCCGGTTTCATCCTGCCAATCTTCATATACATCAGCAATTGCACTTAATTCATTGATACAAGGTTTGCACCATATAGCCCAGAAACTCAATATTATGGGGTTGCCATCATTTGAAATATCAAGGGTATTGAATGGTTTTCCATTAGCAGTCTTAATATCAACCGAAGGCAGTTTCCTGGCCTTTTTATCTTCTGTTTGAGCAATAAGAGTGGAAGCGAGAAAGAATAAAATAAGAATAATACCGGCCTTTTTCATATTTATTGAGATTTAATATTTTTTTAACTCTGCGGCTTCGCCATAGGTTTTACTATTAATTTTTACGTTTTGCCCAGGGGGTTTATGCCATATTACATATCAATAGATATAGATATGAAAAAGTTTGAACGTCAAAAATATAAAATAAATTGTAACTATGTTGTAATTCATTTATTTCTTATTGTGGAATGGGTGAATGGGTGAATGAGTGAATGGGTGAATGAGTGAATGGGTGAATGAGTGAATGGGTGAATGAGTGAATGGGTGAATGAGTGAATGGGTGAATGAGTGAATGGGTGAATGAGTGAATGAGTGAATGCTTGAATGCTTGAATAGTATAATTTACCATCAGTATTACAGAACGTAAACTTCAAGAATTTCGCTTTCCTCAAAAGGCGAGATGGTAATTTCTTCCATGATTGCCGGGATTAGAATAACATCTCCCGGCTTTAAGTTTTCTTTTCCGTCAGGATATCGCAACTCTGCACTTCCCTTCACGCACAAATAAATAATAAATGAATCCAGTTCACTGATATCTTTTGCTAAAACGTGACGGGATAAATGTATAAGATTGGTTGTAAAATACGGACAGTTGACCAGGTTAACTGTTTCATCCGGTTTTATGTTGTATTTCGTTTTGTAGTTGTCATAAAAATTAAAATCTATAGCATCCAAAGCAAGGTCTGTATGCAGTTCCCGCGATCTGCCATCTTTGTCAACCCTGTCCCAATCATAGATCCTGTATGTTGTGTCCGAAGTTTGTTGTATCTCAGCAAGAAATATTCCTGGCCCCAGAGCATGAACCCTGCCTGCCGGCATAAAGAAAACATCACCTTTGTGTACATTCTCGAAGTTCATGATCTCCCTTAGGGTTTTATTCTTTAAATGTTGCAGGTAAGTTTCTTTACTGACTTTCTGGTTGAACCCGGTAATAATCTGTGATTTGTCTTCTGCCTGAAGGATATACCACATTTCTGTCTTACCTTTTCCGGATTTTCTTCTTTTGGCAAGGTCATCGTCCGGATGGACCTGAATGGAAAGCCAGTCATTAGCATCGATGAGCTTAACCAGAATAGGAAATTCATTGCCATGGGCTTCGAAGATCTTGTCACCAACAAGATCATACATATATACTTCAACGATTTCGTTCAGGTTATTACCGGCCAGAAACCCGTTTTCAACGACTGATTCATTGCCCTCGACCCCGGAAAGGATCCAGGCTTCTCCACAGTTTGGTAATGGAGAAAAGTCCATTCCCAATATATTCCTGACTTTTTGTCCTCCCCAGATCTTATCCTTGAAAAGAGGTTTGAATTTAAGCGGATAAAGTTGATTCATACAGAGTCTGTTTTGCATAAATTTGTTGAAAACAAAGATATTAATTTTGTATTTATTAGTTTTTTATTTGTCCGGGTTGTGAAACGTGAAATGTGAAAAGTGAAACGGGTTGCGGGTTACGGGTTACGGGTTGTGGGTTTTATGTTTTTTGGAGGGTTATTTAGGTTAATATCCTTAAATTTGTAATTCATCAAAATAAAAATAAATTCAATTTATCAATCATTTTACTCGTTTTCCATGAAAACAGCACGTTTTTTTAAGAAGGAAGAAAATGACAAGATCAGATGTCATCTCTGTCCCCACAATTGTAAGATTGATATTGACAAGCGTGGCATTTGCAGGGTAAGAAAGAATACTGGTAATGAACTGGTTTCAGAGAATTACGGAAAAGTTTGCTCTATTCGTTTTGATCCGATCGAAAAAAAACCTCTTTACCATTACTTTCCCGGGAAGATTATATTATCTGTTGGAAGTATTGGATGCAACCTTCGCTGCAAGTTTTGTCAGAATTTTGAGATATCTCAGTCAACCGTTGATGATTATCCATTTATCAGTGAATACACACCACAGGAAATTGTGAAGATTGCCTTGAAAGAAGCTAACAACTTTGGTATTTCGTATACTTATAATGAACCGATTGTTTGGTATGAGTTTATGTATGATATTGCTAAACTGGCCCAAACGGAAAAACTTAAAAATGTGATGGTCACAAATGGTTTTATTAACAGGGAACCACTTGAAGAGCTTTGCCGGTTCATGGATGCCTTCAGCGTTGATCTTAAAGCCTTCACCGACAGGTTTTACAAACAACTTACTTCTTCATCCCTGGAACCTGTCCTTGAGACTCTGAAATACCTCAAATCACAGCACAAACATATTGAGATCACTAACCTGGTGATCCCGGAAGAAAATGATGATGAAGATGTTTTTCTTGAAATGGTCAAATGGATAGCTTCTGAAATTGGTATAAACACCGTATTGCATTTGTCGAGATACTATCCTACCTATAAACTTAATCGCCCTTCCACCCCTTTGTCTACCTTATTAAAGTTCTTAGATATTGCACAACAGCATTTGAATTATGTTTTTATAGGTAATATGAGGACAGAAAAAGGACAAAATACTTATTGCAGAAAATGCGGGGAACTTGTAATCGGCCGGCATGGTTATTCTACAATACGGGAAAGATTGGATGAACAGGGGAATTGTGTAAACTGCGGCAACAATATCATTCCCAGAGGTAGTATTTAAAAGTATAAGTTTTGTCCTAAGTGGCTAATCTGAATTTATTTATTTTTACAGGCTAATAAGATCATTCACCAGTAATATCAGATACTGTGATCATAATTGGAATTACAGGAACAATTGGTGCGGGTAAGGGAGCTATTGTAGAATACCTGGCCGGGCAAAAAGGATTCCGGCATTTCTCTGTCAGGGATTTTCTGAAAAAGGAGATTGAAAAAAGAAATATACCTGTCGGCAGGGATAGTATGATGCAGACAGCAAATGAACTCAGGGCATCTCATTCTCCTTCATTTATTGTTGATCAGTTGTATGAACAGGCAAAAAAATCGGGAAAAGACTGCATTATCGAAAGCATAAGGACTCCCGGAGAAATTGAATCATTAAGGCGTAAAGGAAAATTCATCCTGATTGCTGCAGATGCCGATCCTCAGGTCAGGTATGAGAGGATAAAACAAAGAAATTCAGAAACTGACCGGATTTCATATAATACCTTTCTGGAGAATGAACAACGCGAGATGACATCTACTGATCCTAATAAACAAAATCTCAGCAGATGTATAGCAGAAGCAGATTATGTTGTTCAGAACAACGGATCTTTGGAAAATTTATATGAACAGGTTGAAAGAATAATACAATCAATTAAAAACCAAATTGAGTAATTGCCATGACTGATAATACAAACAATCATACACGGCCTTCATGGGATGAATACTTTATAGAACTTGCTTTTGCAGCGGCAAGACGGGCAACCTGCGACCGGGGTAGAAGTGGTTGTGTAATTGTAAGGAATAAGCAGGTGTTGGTAACCGGATATGTTGGTTCACCAAGGGGATTGCCACATTGTGATGATGTGGGACATTTATTTAAAAAGGTCTATCACGAGGATGGTAAGATAACCCAACATTGTGTCAGGACCGTACATGCCGAGCAAAATGCCATCTGCCAGGCCGCACGCAGGGGCATTGCACTTGAAGAAGCTACATTATACTGTAAGATGACCCCGTGCAGAACCTGTGCCATGCTTATCATTAATTGCGGGATCGAAAGAGTGGTTTGTGACAGGAAATACCACGCCGGCGCCGAATCTGAAGAGCTGTTCAGGGAATCCGGAGTAATACTGGAGTATCTCCATGAAGAAATAGAAGAGTATGAAGGTCAATAAGTTTTAATACTTGGGTGTGGCTCCCCATAAATTGGTGTATATGCTTGCATCTTCACCAAAATCTTCTATCTGGTCTCCATGGATCTTACAAGTACTTTTCTGGCCAGCGATCTCTGAAAATACAATATCAGATTCTATTCCTTTTTCATCGATCATGATAATCTTTGCCAGATTTTTGTTTTCATGGTAAGTTCCAAGATCAGCATGGCAGACCGGACAGAATATGTCAATGTGATCACCTTCTGTTAATTTGAAAGAGTCATGTTTGACTACTGAATATTCTCCCAGTTCGGGACTTAACAATATCAAGCCGACCTTGTTGTCGGGAGTTCTGGCAGAAAGTATGATTTTATTGTTCGGGCGCAAATGACCCCGGCAATGCGGACATAAAAAATCATTTTTTTCCATGGAGATAGTTATTTTAGTTTCTTGTGCAAATTTAGCGGTAATGGAAGGAAATGTCAAATATTCCTCTAAAAAATTTTTCTATTTGTTTTTACAGGGATTTGGGGATAAATGCAATCATTTCATGGAAGCAGCTTAACGAAATTTTTAGGAATGACTCTGTTTTGATTAAAGCTGATCAGACCTATAAGCGATAAATGAACAGTAAAATATTGCATCAAATGCTTTTCATATTGAATTAGAATTAATATTTTCGCTATTAACTTTATATAACTTTTGTCTAACAACATTAAGTAAACGATAGCATTGAGTTTACGAATGCGAGTATTAATAGATTA
>JAUWGC010000187.1 GCA_030606625.1 Bacteroidales bacterium
AGTGCCAGCGAAGGAAAACAGTTTGCCACCCTTGCAGATGAAATGACTAAAATTATTCAGGATCTCGGACCCTGCAAGGTGAAAGAAGTCATGGATACTGTATCATAAATAAAAGTTATAAAAAATGAGTGATAATAAAGATACAAAGGAAAAAACAAAATTAAAGGTTGCAATATACTGGGGAGCTGCTTGTGGAGGCTGCTGTGTATCTGTTCTGGATGTCCATGAGAAATTGTTTGATGTGGTGGAAGCAGCCGATCTGGTATTTTGGCCGATCGCACTTGATATAAAATATGAGGATGTTGAAAAGATGCCTGATGATTACATTGATATCACCCTTTTTAATGGGGCAGTGCGGAATAGTGAAAATGAACTTTTGGCTGTCTTGTTGCGGCAAAAATCCAAGATACTAGTAGCCTATGGATCCTGTGCGCATATGGGAGGTATTCCTGGCCTGGCTAATTTTTCAAACAGGGAAGAATTATTCCAAAGAGTGTATGAAGAGTGTGAGTCAACGGTAAATCCTGCAAAGATAAGACCACAACCTGTTTGTGAAATTCCTGAGGGAAAGCTTGAACTCCCTGTGTTTTATAATGATGTCCTTCCATTAAGTAAAGTAGTTGTCGTGGATTATTTTATACCAGGTTGCCCGCCACAAACTGAAAGATTTCTGGAGGTTTTTCAAGCCATCGTTTCAGGAGCTGAATTACCAGCCGAAGGATCAGTGATTGGCGCCAATGAAAAAAGCCAGTGCGATGAATGTCCCAGAAAGAAAACAGAAAATAAAAAGATAAAACGTTTTTATAGACCATGGGAAATAGAAGATGATGGTGAAACATGCTTTCTGGAACAGGGGGTGATTTGTATTGGACCTGCCACCAGAGGTGGCTGTGGAGTCAGATGCATTGAAGGTAATGCTCCCTGCAGGGGTTGTTATGGCCCTCCACCCGATGTTCCGGATCCTGGCGCTAAAATGATGTCAGCTATTGCAACAATGATCGATTCCAATGATCCGGAAGAAATAAAAGAAATAATAAAACAAATTGAAGACCCTGCCGGAACTTTTTACCGTTTTAGTATTCCAGGCTCAATCATAAGGAGGAAAATAATATGAAACGAATAACCATAGACCCGATAACAAGACTTGAGGGTCACGGTAAAATTGAAATTTTTCTAACCAAAAATGGTGATGTAGACAATGTCTATTTCCAGGTTCCCGAATTAAGAGGATTTGAAAAATTCTGTGAAGGACGGCCTGTGGAAGAACTGTCACAGATCGTGACCAAGATTTGCGGTGTCTGCCCGGGATGCCATCATATGGCTTCAGGAAAAGCCACTGATGTTGTTTTTGGAGTTGATCCTCCTCCTACCGCAAAGAAGCTAAGAGAACTGTTTTATATGGCCCACTTTGTCCATAGTCATATTGCACATTTTTATGTCCTGGCAGCTCCCGATTTTGTTGTGGGCCCAACTGCCCCACCAGGTGAAAGGAATATCCTTGGAGTTATCAATAAAGTTGGAAAGGAAATAGGGACAGAAGTGATTAAACAACGTCGGATAGCCCAGGAAATCCAGGCTTTGTTGGGTGGACACCAAACACATGTGGTGATGAACATTCCGGGCGGGGTAAGGAAAGGATTGAATGAAGAACAAAGGGCAGACATTGAAGAAAAAGCAAAAGGCTTTATTGAGTTCTCAAAGTTTTCATTAAAGATATTCGATGATGTTGTCCTTGCTAACAAAGACTATGTTGATATCATCGTTAATGGCCCGTATTCGCTGAATCTGTATTCCATGGGACTGGTTGATGAAAACAATAAAGTGAATTTTTATGATGGCAAGGTCAGGGTGGTGGATACAGAAGGGAAGGAACACTGTAAATATTCTCCGGAGGAATACCTCGAATATATTGCTGAACGGGTTGAACCATGGAGTTACTTGAAATTTCCTTACCTGAAAAAAGTTGGTTGGAAAGGTTTTGTTGACGGACAGGATTCAGGTGTTTATCATGCCACACCACTTTCACGGCTGAATGCATCCGATGGAATGGCCACCCCATTGGCTCAAAAGGAATACGAGAGAATGTACGAAACACTGGGGGGTAAACCTGTTCACGCTACATTGGCCATGCACTGGGCTCGCTTGATAGAATTGTTATATTCTGGGGAAAGATGCCTGGAACTGGTTACAGATCCGGACATAACAGGCAAAGAACTTAGAACCTCCCTGGATAAAAAAAATATCCCTGGTGAAGGTGTTGGCATAGTCGAAGCCCAGCGGGGAACATTAACCCATCATTACTGGACAGATGAAAAAGGTATTGTTAAAAAAGTAAATATTGTTGTCGGAACCACAAATAACAATGCTGCAATTTGTATGTCGCTTAAAAAGGCTGCCCAGGCACTTATTAAAAAAGGACAAGAGACCAACCAGGGCATACTTAACATGATCGAGATGGCCTTCAGGGCTTATGATCCCTGTTTCTCATGTGCAACCCACAGATTACCTGGTGATATGCCGCTGATCGTTAATATACGGAATACAGAAGGCAATATTATTAAAACGGTCCGACGTAATTAACAAACAATCGAAAGTAAGAAGATAAAATTAGCATAATATACATTGACGTTTGAAAATAACATATTGATACTGGGATTGGGAAGTGAAATTCTTAAGGATGA
>JAUWGC010000023.1 GCA_030606625.1 Bacteroidales bacterium
TCAGTGCCTGATCAATTGTCAGCTCCTTTGCAAACTTATGCTTGAAAGAAGTAAAACAGCAAGAGAAGCCATCCGTACGGCTGATGAACTAACCAGGAAATATGGCTGGAGGGATGCCGGAGAATGCCTCACAATCGCAGACAAACATGAAGTATGGCATTTTGAGATCCTTGGACCAGGAAAAGGGAAAGTTGGCGCCAGCTGGGCTGCTCAACGTGTGCCTGATGATCATGTCTCTGTGAATGCTAATGCCAGCCGTATCAAAAAAATTGATCTGAAAAATAAAGATTACTTTTTAGCTTCAAACAATGTTTACGATATGGCACTTGATTCCGGGTGGTGCAATTCAAAAGAAGATTTTATGTTTTGTTATGCATACGCTCCACACAGCAGAACTTCCCTGGCAGCCCGAAGGAGGGAATGGCGTGTTCTGGATATGGTCGCACCATCCTTACAACTCGACCCCAACGCAGAAAACTATCCATTTTCCGTTAAACCCGATAAACCTGTTTCGCTTGAGAAACTTGTGGTCATTTTTAAAGATTATTATGAAGGAACACCTTTTAATTTTATTAAAGATATCACGGTGACAGATGAAAATGGGCAAACTATTATCTCTCCATTGGCAAATCCTTTCATGCCTTATGACATGAACAAAGTATTCAGGATAAACGGTGGCTGGGGATGGCGGGGAGAAAGAACCATTGCCCGCTGGTATACTATGTATGCAACAATTATTCAATGCCGGGATTGGCTGCCTGACCCGATAGGAGGAGTTGTCTGGCTTGCACTTGACAACGTAGCCTCATCCATCTATATTCCCGTTTATTGTGGTGTTTACGACCTGCCCGGATCATACAAAACACCAGGCCGTACAAATGGATATTCCCGTGAATCAGCATGGTGGGCTTTCAACAGGCTGGGAACGTTAACTGCACAACGATGGGGGGATATGCACCATGACGTGGATAAAGTATGGAATATCATGCAACAAGAGCTGTTCCTTAACCAAAAGGGATTCGAGGCAAAAGCTATTCAGTTATACAGGGATAATCCTGAAATAGCAAGAAAATACCTTACAGATTATTCAATTCTATGGGGAAATAAAGTCGTTTATATGGCCTGGAAACTAGGTGATCACCTTTGGACAAAATATGATGAAAAATTTTAATGATATATGATCAAAATCAAGAAGATACCACACACCTATGCAATCATTTTCTATATTATCATCCTTGCGGCAGTGATGACATGGATCATCCCCGGTGGTGAATATATTGAAAAGATAACAATTGAAAATGGTGTCGAAAAAGAGGAAATGATATTTCAATATGTTGACAACCATCCACAAACATGGCAGATTTTTGCCGCTTTGTTCAAAGGATTTGAAAGACAGGCCGGCATTATTGTTTTTATTCTGATGATAGGCGGTGCTTTCTGGATCATGAACAGCACTAAAGCAATTGATGTAGGCATTCTTTCTTTTTTAAAGTTCACCAAAAATATTGAAAAGTATAAATTCTTCAAAGCACTCGGGGTAGATAATATAGTCATTACATTGGTTATGCTGTTATTCAGTATATTCGGGGCAGTTTTCGGGATGAGTGAGGAAACGATAGCCTTTATCATTGTAATGGTACCCCTGGCTATTTCAATGGGTTATGATTCCATAGTGGGGGTATCAATGTGCTTCGTTGCTGCCGGCCTTGGATTTGCCGGTGCTGTCCTGAATCCCTTTACTATTGGCATAGCCCAGGGAATAGCAGAATTACCCTTATTTTCAGGGTTTGAATATCGCTTGTTCTGCTGGGTTGTGATAAATATTATTGGTATTGGATTTGTCCTGAGGTATGCACACCGGGTTAAGAAAGATCCACGTAGGTCTCCGGTTTATAAGGAGGATGAATATTGGCGGAATAGAGGAAATACAGATCTTGAATCCATTGATTATAAGACACCTGCAGGAGGATGGATTGCCTATGGAATAATTCTGATTTCATTGATCATCTTTTCAGTTATTTATCCAATAACCGAAATGAAGGTCGGCAACTCTTCTGCCACATTGCCTATGTTACCAATAGCTACAGGTCTTTTTGCGATCTCAGGATTAATAACCTTGCGGAAATCAGCCCAGTTTTTCATATTATCCCTGTTGCTCTTTACAATCCTGTTCCTTATTATCGGAGTAATGGGCTATGGATGGTACATCATGAAAATAGCCACCCTGTTCTTTGCCATGGGTATCTTTTCCGGAATTTCTATGGGATATGATGATAATACCAATGTCAAATATTTCCTCGATGGTGTAAGAGACATCGTATCCGCTGCACTTGTCGTAGGATTGGCCGGAGGAATCATTGTTATCCTTGAAGATGGAAAAGTAATTGATTCGATTCTTTACGGATTATCAAAATCAATGAAGGGAATGGGACAGGTCAGCGCTGTCGGCATCATGTATGTTATTCAGAACATTATCAATATTATCATTCCTTCCGGATCAGCCAAAGCAGCATTAACCATGCCCATCATGGCACCTTTTTCTGATCTGATAAACATATCCCGGCAGGCAACGGTTATGGCATACCAGTTTGGGGATGGATTCACCAACCTGATAACTCCAACATCAGGAGTTCTAATTGGTGTACTGGGAGTGGCAAAAATCCCTTATGACAAATGGGTTAGATGGGTAACTCCTTTGATCGTGATTTTGATCATTCTTGGTTTTCTGCTTTTGATACCAACAGTCACTATGAATTTAAGCGGGTTTTAATTAATAATTGTTGATCCTGCAAAAAGGTATATAATTATCCGTAAGAAAATTTTTAGACTTATTTTTTTTAAACTTTCAAGGTTTCTCCTTCACTTTTGGCTATTACAACTGCTCCGCAGCTATCGCTCCAGACATTGGTTGCTGTTCTGAACATATCCAGTATCCTGTCCACAGCCAGGATCAGTCCCACTCCTTCCAAAGGCAGCCCGACAACTGTCAGGATAATGGTGATCATTACCAGGCCGGCCATTGGAATGCCTGCGGCACCGATGGAAGCCAGAAGAGCAGTCACAACAACCATGATTTGCTGCATAATTGTTAATTCAACCCCATATGCCTGAGCAATAAACATTACTGCCACACACTCATACAATGCTGTTCCATCCATATTGATCGTGGCACCCAAAGGCAAAGTAAAACTTGATATCTTGTTGGATACTCCATCATTTTCCTCAACTGCCTGAATGGTCAATGGCAGGGTGGCGTTTGAGGAAGAAGTTGAAAATGCCGTAATCAGCGGAGTTTTAACCGCATTGAAATGTTTCAACGGATTAACTTTACCGATGAAACGGGTTATCAATGGAAGCGTGATAAATCCATGCATGAAAAGTGCCATCAATACCACCAGCATATACAACCCCATACTTTGCATTAAACCGATCAGGTCATCCTGTCCGGCAACCTTTTCAGCCACAAGCCCAAAAATTCCTAAAGGAGTAAACTTGATTATAAACAAGGTCAGTTTCATCATCACATCAAAGACAGCATTAAAAAATTCTGTCATGACCTGTTGTGATTTTTTTCCTGTACGTGTAATAAAATATCCAAACAGAATAGCAAAGAAAATGACAGAGAGCATTTGCGTGTTGTGTGAAAAGGATAAAAAGATATTATCAGGAACGATCCTGATCAAAACATCCCCTAATGAATCGCCTATCACCTCCAGGTCTACTTTTTGTCCCAGGTTTAGATCCGCACCTACACCCGGCTTGAAAATATTCACGAGAAACAGGCCTGTCAGTATGGCAAAAATGCTTGTCATGATGTAATAAAGCATTGTTTTCAGTCCCAGCCGGCCAAGGTTTTCAGCATTACCTATATTTGCCACACCGCAAATGATAGAACTGAGCACTAGTGGAATGATGATCATTTTCAGGGCCCTGAGAAAAATCTCACCCATCCAGCTAACATAATTAACATGTTCCTTAAAAAATATTCCATACAGAATTGCTAAAATGAAAGCAATAAGGATTTGCCAGTGTAATTGAATTTTACGCATAGAACTACCTGATTGAATTGTTAAAAATAGGAAAAAATCTAATATTGATTTTTTCGCTTTTTAAATTTACTACCTTCGCAATACCTACTTAATTTAAATTTTAGAAAATGAAATACAAAAACATCGCAATTTTATTTATTTTTTTTGCTGTCAAGTTATTACCGGCACAGCACACCAATATACTCATCGACGACGTGGGAACTTTTTATCCCCCTGAAGAACCATCTATCATCATTGATCTGAACAACACAGATCATCTTACAGCAGGATCAAACATTAACAATGTTTATTATTCTGTTGACGGAGGGCATAACTGGGTCAAGGATGAGATGACTTCAAGTTATGGTGTTTGGGGAGATCCATGTCTCATTGTTGATACTGCAGGAAGATATTACTTTTTTCATCTCTCCAATCCTTCATCCGGCAGTTGGATCGATCGTATCGTTTGTCAAAGGAAAGACTTCATTGGCGGTACCTGGAATGACGGCACCTATATGGGGCTGAACGGAACAAAAGCCCAGGACAAGGAATGGGCTATTGTTGACCGGACTAACAACAACATATATGTAACCTGGACTCAATTTGACGATTATGGAAGTTCTGATACTAATGACAAAAGCAATATCCATTTTTCAAGATCGGTTGATGCAGGTATGATCTGGAGTGAGGCAAAAAGGATAAATGAGGTGTCAGGTGACTGCATTGACAGTGATAATACTGTTGAAGGAGCCGTTCCTGCCGTCGGCCCGAATGGTGAAATATATGTCTCCTGGGCCGGCCCCGTAGGTTTGGTTTTCGACTATTCTCTTGACGGCGGAGAAACCTGGCTGGATCACGACATCTTTGTTATAGATATTCCTGGTGGGTGGAATTACAGTATTCCCGGTATTTTCAGAGCCAATGGTTTTCCTGTTACAGTCTGTGACCTGAGCGGAGGAGATTACCATGGCACAATTTATATTAACTGGTCAGATCAGCGCAATGGCCTGGAAGACACGGATGTCTGGCTCGTTAAATCAACCGACGGTGGTAATACCTGGAGTGAGGCTGCCCGTGTAAATGATGATCCTCCGGGCAAACAGCAGTTCTTTACCTGGATGACCGTCGACCAAACCAATGGGTACCTTTATTTCGTATTTTATGACAGGCGTAATTATGACGACAGCAATACTGATGTATATATGGCTGTTTCAAGAGACGGTGGTGAAACCTTCATTAATTTTAAGGTCAGTGAATCCCCGTTTTTGCCCTGGAGTAGCATCTTTTTTGGTGACTATACCAATATTACTGCTCATGATAATGTTATCAGGCCTATTTGGGCCAGGCTTGAGGATGGCGATTTAAGTATCTGGACAGCAATTGTTGACCCATTCCATGTAGGAATAGAAGATGAACTGGTACCAAACCTCATGAGTCTTGAACAAAATTATCCAAATCCATTCAGGGAAAGTACACATATCGCATTTAAATTAAAGCAGCAAGTTGAGGTTTCGTTGAAGGTGTACGATCTTTTCGGACGAGAAGCTGCCGTTCTGATCGATCGTAAACAAAGAGCCGCAGGTAAATATGTTGAATCATTCAATCCTGAACAATATAATCTATCACCCGGAGTTTATTACTTCTCACTGACAAACAAAGAGCAACATATAAAAAGAAAGATGATCCTGGTTGATTGATCATATGCTAAAAGTTTTGCTACTTTTGTGATAATTACCATTATCATTAATTATGGAGGAGGAATTCAAACAAATAATTGAGACGATCAGAGCTTACCCGTTCATTGACGGCCTTGGAGAAATGACTATCGAGGAACTCTGTGAAAAAATAGATATTCCCAAAGATAAAATATTTAAGTATGTTAAGGATGAGGCTGAACTTGTAGAAAAAGTACTTGAGTTTGAGAGGGAAAGTTTCAAGATTATTTTCGATGTACATAATTTTGAAGGAGTCAATGCCATCGACATATTACTCACCGTTAGTAAAGAGGTTGCACTAAAATTCAGGAATATCAGTCCTGCACTAACTTTCAACCTGAAAAAATATTATCCTGAAATATACCAAAAGCATTTTGAAACCCGCCGGGATTTTATTTTTATGAAGATACAGATTAACCTGGAGAAAGGTATCCGGCAAGGCATGTACCGCGACGACCTGAGTATAGAGTTAGTGGCCAGGCTTTATATCAGCCGATTGATCGATATCCACAATCCCGATTTCTTCCCACCTGAAAAATTTTGTTTCGAAATGCTTTTCAATGTTATGTTTGAAAGTTTCGTTAGAAGTATAGCCAAACCTGAGGGACTCGCATATTTTGAAAAGAAAAGAAAAGAATTCAAATTTTAGACCTGTTAAGTCAGTTTCATTATTTACATTATGAACTTTACACTTAATTAATTGAACATGAAAAGGATTGGTATAACATTGGCTATTTTCATTATGTTATATTTTGGAGTTGAACAGGTGTCATTTTCTCAGTCAGTTTACAGTTTTACCATTGATGAAGCACAGCAATTTGCTTTTGAACATAATTATAATCTGCTAAACTCAGAAAAAGATGTAGAGATTGCCAGAAACAAGGTTAAAGAATATCTTTCTTTTGGATTTCCGCAACTGGATGCATCAATTGTATTAAATAATTATCTGTCAAGACCAACTTTCATTCTTCCGGAAGGAAGTTTTGGCCCGGATTCACCTGAGCAGAAAATACAGTTCGGAACTAAATACAATGCTTACGGCCAATTTGTTCTTAATCAGATAATTTTTGATGGCCGTTATTTACTGGGCATACAGGCATGCAAGAAACTACTTATCAAAAAGCAAAAAGATCATCAGAAAAACCAACTGGATATAAAAGAAGAAGTAGCCAAAGCCTATTATACTGTTCTGATAACCGAGAAAAACGAAACAATCCTTGACACAACTTTACTTGCAGTTAATAATATGCTTGATGAAACCAGGGAAATTTATAAAAGTGGGTTTGCTGAAGATACTGACGTGGACCAGCTTGAACTTATTGTTGCCGACCTCGAAGCTGCAGTTATATTTTCTAAAAATAATACAGAACTTGCATACAGTTATCTTAAATTTATTCTTGGCCTGCAACTGAATGATTCCATTGTTCTTAAAGATGATATCAATGATCTGTTGAGTAAAGTTAACCATACGGCTTTAATAACACAAGCATTTAACTATAACCAGAATATTAATTATAAAATCCTTAAAGTCCAGGAAGAGCTTGCTGTTGCAAAACTTAAAGTTGAGCAAACAGAATACCTCCCGGCAATATCAGCTTTCTTTAGTTATCAAACCCAGGCCCAGCGCAACCAATTTGATCTTCTGAACAAAAAAGGACAATGGTTCCCGACATCTATCCTTGGGTTTGAGATGAGCATCCCATTATGGTCAAGTGGTACACGAAGTGCCAAAGTTCAACAAGCAAAACTAAACCTTGACAAAGTACAGATCTCTGACGAGCAATTAAGAAAAGGCTTAACAATACAAGCAAACACAGCCAAATCAGAATTTTACAATGCATATCTCTATCATCTGAATAAAAGCAAAAGCCTTAAAACTGCTGAAAAAATATATCGCAAAACCGCAATCAAATACAGAGAAGGGATATCCTCCAGTATGGATCTATTGCAGGCACATAACCAGTTCCTGACAACAGAATCAGAATATATCCTTTCCATAATGAAATTGATGGAGACTAAACTGACACTGGAAAAACTGCTTACGAATTTTTGATAAAGATATTCAACATATTTTTACACATTTGTAATTTGAAAACAAATCAATAATGAAAAGAATATTTTTTCTTGCATTGGTATTTATAGTATTTGGATGTAGTTCAGGTGACAAGGCTGAAGAAATTCGTGAAAATATTAGAAAACACAAAGACAAAATCAATATATTAAACGATAAGATTTCTGCTTTGGAAAAAGAACTGGAAGAAATTCCAGGAAGTGAAAGTGAAAAATTTAAAGTACTTGTTAAACTTGATACTTTAGTATACAGGCCTTTCAAACATTATTTCGAGGCGAGTGGTATCGTTGAATCTATCAATGATGCATTTATCAGTCCCGAAATTAACGGGCAGATCAAAGAAATTTATGTTACGGAAGGTAATCATGTAACAAAAGGTCAGCTTCTTGCCAAACTAAATACAAGCATCATAGAAAATACTATTGAAGAGGTTAAAACAGCTTTCGGCCTTGCAAACACCGTTTACAAAAAACAGAAGCAATTATGGGACAAAAAAATTGGATCGGAGATGCAATACCTTGAAGCTAAGAATAATAAAGAAGCAATGGAGAATAAGCTCAAGACGCTGGAAGCACAACTTGAAATGGCCTATATCCGGTCACCTATAAATGGAATCGTGGATGAAATTTACAAAAAAGATGGTGAACTGGCCATTCCCGGGATGCAACTGATGCAGATCGTAAACCTTAAAAACCTGTATATCAACGCTGACATTTCCGAATCATATCTTCCGTCAATTAAACAGGGGGATATCGTTTATCTTTCGTTTCCTTCATTTCCTGATTTTTCTATGGATGTACCTATCAGGAGAATTGGAAACGTGATCAACCCTGATAACAGAACCTTTATTATTCAATTAAAGATCGACAACAGAGAAAACAAGCTTAAACCAAACACTCTTTCCGTTATTAAAATCAATGATTTCTCAACAAACTCAGCTATTGTAGCACCATCAATAATCATTAAGGAGGATATCAACGGTTCTTACTTATATATTGCCAAAGCTTCTGAAAACGGATTCATTGCCCGAAAAGTTTATATTGAAACAGGAATTTCTTATGGTAACGAAACAATGGTTGTCAAGGGACTGGAACCAGGCCAGTTAGTGATAACAAAAGGTTATAACCAGGTTTCGGATGGAACGGAAATAAAAACCCATTAAATGGAACATCAAAACAAAATAACACGGGAATTTAAATTAACAAGCTGGGCTCTAAGAAATAAAAATACAATATTCCTTTTAATATTAATTTTATTGGTTTTTGGATTTTATTCCTACCGTTCCTTGCCTAAAGAACTGTTCCCGGATATCGTTATACCAACTATTATGGTTCAGACCATCTATCCCGGCAATCCTCCTGTTGATATTGAGAACCTTATTACCCGGCCCCTTGAAAAAGAAATAGAAAGCGTCAAAGGGCTAAAAGAAATCAGCTCGTCATCCGCACAGGATATATCAGCCATCTTCGTGGAATTCAATACGGATGTTAATCTGGACAAAGCGTTACAGGATGTAAAAGATGCTGTTGACAAAGCCAAAAGTGAACTTCCGAATGATCTGTTGGATGATCCGGTCGTAATAGACATCGACTTTTCTGAATTTCCCATCATCAATATTAATCTTTCCGGTGATTTTAGCATCAATGAGCTCAAAGAATATGCAGAATACATGGAGGATGAAATAGAAAGAATATCCGAGATTTCAAAGGTCCAGATAATTGGGATTAATGAACGGGAAATGCAGATCAATGTGGATAAGCATAAAATGGATGCTTTAAAGATAAGTTTCAACGATATAGAAAATGCAATCGCTTTCGAAAATATTTCGATGTCAGGAGGTAATATAAGACTTGGCGATAACCGCAGAACAATAAGAGTTATCGGTGAATTTAAAAATGCTCAGGAGATCGAAAACATCATAGTTAAACATGAAAATGGTAACATCGTTTACTTGCGAGATATTGCTGATATAATCTATGGATTTGCAGAACCTAAAAGTTTTACCCGTCTTGATAAACACCCTGTTGTCACTCTCCAGGTAATAAAAAAGGCGGGAGAGAACCTCCTTGCAGCCACTGGCAAGGTTTTCAAGGTGCTTGCAGAAGCCCGTAAATCGCATATTATCCCGGATGATCTGAATATCTCCATAACCCAGGACCAATCCGATATGGTAAGAAAACAACTCAGCAGCTTGGAGAACAGCGTGATCATGGGAGTGATCCTTGTAATCCTGGTATTGTATTTCTTCCTGGGAACAAAAAACGCATTGTTTGTCGGCTTTGCCATTCCTTCTTCAATGCTCCTGTCATTTATGGTCATGGGAGTAATGGAGACAAAAATCAATATGATGGTTCTGTTTTCCCTGATCCTTGCTCTTGGGATGCTCGTTGATAATGCCATCGTTGTCGTAGAGAATATTTACAGGTTTGTGGACAGAGGATATTCTAAAATTGATGCAGCCAATAAGGCTGTCGGAGAGATAGCAATGCCAATAATATCTTCAACCGCCACAACACTGGCAGCATTTATACCATTATTGTTCTGGGATAGCATTATGGGAGAATTCATGAAATATCTTCCAATGACACTGATCATTGTTCTTACTTCCTCCTTATTTATTGCTCTGATTATTATTCCGGTTATATCATCAACTTTTATTACCAGAGGTGAACAAAGTCCCAAACTTAACCAAAAGAAATCCTTACTTGTTGCTTTGGGAATGATTTTCCTGGCAATATTCTTTTATATTGCAGGATTAAATATTTTAGTTTCATTACTTACTATTTTCGCTATTATTGGGATATTGAATATTTATTTCCTGAATCCTGCTTCAAGATGGTTTCAGAATGTTTTTCTGGTTAAGCTTGAACATTGGTATCTGAAATTAATCCAATTTGCTTTGAGGAAAAGCAATTCATTCTATTTCCTTGGCGGAACACTCATCCTGCTTCTTCTTTCGATTATTCTTTTCGGTCTTAGAAAGCCAGAGATCATTTTTTTTCCTTCTAGTGACCCTAAATATATCAATATCCTTGCTGAATTGCCTATTGGAACCGATATATATGCCACAAATGAATTTATGATCCGGCTTGAGGATCAGGTCTTTGAACTCATAGAGCCTTATCAGCATATTGTTAAATCTGTCTTAACAACCGTAGGTGCAGGTGCTATAGGTGAAAATGATGTCTGGGAAATTTCCGAAAAACTGAATAAGGGGCTAATCACTATTAATTTTCTTGATTTTGAAGAAAGAGGCAATATCAACACAAACGAAATCCTACGAACATTAAACGAAAAGATCACTGGTTTTTATCCCGGCATACAGATCTCAATTGAGAAGCAAATGGAAAAGCCGCCAACAGGCAAGGCTATAAACATTGAAATTTCAGGCAGGAAGTTTGATCAGTTGCTTTATCTCACCGATACTATACAAAAATGCATTGAGAGTGCTAAAATAGATGGCATCGAAGGGCTCCAAATAGATCTTGACGTTGGTCAACCAGAAATTATCGTCACTATTGACAGAGACAGAGCCAGGCGATTCGGCTTATCAACAGCACAAATCGCCGGTACGATACGTACTGCTTTATTTGGCAAGGAAATATCTGACTTTAAAGTTGGTGAAGACGAATATCCAATTCAATTACGGCTAAAAGAAAAGTACAGGTATAACCTGCCTGCATTATTAAACCAGAAAATTACATTCAGAAGTCAGGCATCCGGCCAGATAATACAGGTTCCTATTTCTGCAGTGTCTAGTGTTAAATACAGTACTACTTACGGTGAGGTAAAAAGAAAGGATCTGGAAAGAGTTATCACAATTTACTCCAATGTTTTAGAAGGATACAATGCCACTGAGATCAACGACCAGCTTAAAAATATACTCGCCAATTTTGAGATGCCCGGCGGTTATAATTATAAATTTACCGGGGAACAAGAGGAACAGCAGGAGTCCATGTCATTTCTCATACGAGCGCTGTTGATCGCACTTTCATTGATAATGATAATTCTTGTAAGCCAGTTTAACTCGATTGTAAAGCCGCTTATCATAATGGCCAGTGTTTTATTCAGTACGATCGGAGTATTTGGCGGCCTTGCAATATTTAAAATGGATTTTATTGTTATTATGACCGGTATCGGCATTGTATCTTTAGCCGGGGTTGTTGTTAATAATGCTATCGTTCTCATAGATTATATTAACCTTTTGAAAATACGAAAAAGAAAAGAATTGGGCCTTAAAGAGTATGCGACCTTACCTGCAGACATTTCAGTTAATTGCGTTGTCGAAGGAGGCAAAACAAGACTCCGTCCAGTTTTGCTGACGGCCATTACAACCATTCTTGGCTTACTGCCCCTGGCTATTGGAATTAATATCAATTTTAATACTTTATTTTCTGATTTTGATCCTCATATATACTTTGGTGGTGATAATACAACATTTTGGGGCCCTATTTCATGGACAATCATTTTTGGCTTATCATTTGCAACTTTTCTTACCCTTGTAATCGTTCCGTCCATGTACCATATTTTGTACCTGGGTAAAATACGTATGCACAATTTATTCAAAAAACATTAAAATATCAGGTTTACTGAATTCCAATACCCAATTGGACAAAGCACTGACATAAAATAATGAACTCAAATCCAAAATCGCCCACCTCCAATTAATCCGTTTATCTATATATTGAAAGGTGCAACCTTTTTAAGACATATTTTGTCTTACATACGCAATAAAGTTTAGGGGAAAATCAGACTTTTGAATTCCAGAACATTAAAACATCAACTCCTTCTTATTGATAGATGAAGAAGATGTATACGTTTCTTTGAAATTTTTTGTATCTTTACTGTTATTATTTCTAATTTTTTATAAAATCAGAGCAGAAGTATTCTTTAATTTTGCTCTGAGTGTAGTTAAAAATAATTGTGTAAAGGTTTGTTACTGAGATCTTAATGTATTCTGAAGAAGAGTTCATAAAGCGATGTCTGAATAATGACCCCCAGGCACAGGAGGCATTGTACAAACGATATGCTCCTAAGATGTTTGGAATCTGCTTGCGTTTTACAAGAAATAAAATGGAAGCAGAAGATGTATTGCAGGAGGGGTTCATTAAGATATTTACATATCTGAAAGATTACAGAAATGAAGGTTCTTTGGAAGGTTGGATGAGACGAACTATAATTAACACAGCAATTAATTATTATAAAAAACAGTCGAAGCGATTCAGGGACATGAACATTGACCAGGCAGAGATTGCAGATTCTAATGATGAAAATGTCGTTGATAAGTTATCGACTAATGAATTGCTGACCCTTATCCAGGACCTGCCTAACGGTTACCGGATGGTTTTTAACCTGAGCATTATTGAAGGTTACACGCATAAAGAAATCGGGGAAATTCTCAACATATCGGAAAACACTTCCAAATCACAACTTTCAAGAGCAAGAAGTGTTTTGCAAAGTAAAATCAGGAAAATAACAAAACAGTGAAAATTGATCCTAAACATATCGACGAAGTTTTTATAAAAAGGTTTGAAACTTTCGAGGTGACACCTCCCGAAGGAATCTGGGAGCGGATTTTATCCAGCCTCCCAAGCAATTCATCCGGAACCTTATTCAGCAATCCTGTATCCCTTGCTACCATTGCCGCCATGGCCCTTATTGCATTAATCCTCGGCCTTAATATTATTCACCAGCCTAACGGCAGTCCTACATCCAAAAAACAACCGATAATAACTGACAAAGCTCCCGGAACGCCCGAAAATATTGTAAAAACAATTACCCAGGCCAGACAGACACCAATCACCTTGCCCCCTGAACAATCCGGTACGTTTGGCAAACAATACGACGATATTACCATATCTCAACCGGCGAAAAAAAGCATTCCTTACAAGGCAACTAAAATCCGGTTTACAGAAGATCTGACACAAAAACAAAATGAAAAACAAGGTATTGACCAAGATGAAAAACGTGATGTGGCCACACCAGTTTATTTCGATCGTGATAAATGCAGAAACCGGATACCTTCACAATGGATCTTTGGCTTTTATTTTACTCCTGAGATCATCTTTTACCCTGAAGATAATATACAAAATCAAAGCGGTTACCACTTTGACCTTAGTGCAGCCCTGCAATACACCGACTTCTTCATTGAAAGTGGAGTAGGACTTAACTTCTCAAAAGATAAAGGTGCATATAATTTAGACTATGAGAAATACCTTGGCACCTATAATGATGTCTACGAAGTAACTTTCGATTCCACTGTGAATGGTATCGTACCAACTTACCACACCCATCCTGTTGATGTTTATGATTCTATCAAAGAAATCTATGAACCAACAAATAACAGGTATACATATCTTGAAATACCCTTGTTTTTGGGAATTAGAAAGCAAATCAACAGGTTTTCATACTTTTTTAAAGCAGGCCCGACCTTTTCGGTTTTGATTCATAAAAACATCCCGGATGTGAACCTCGATGAAAAAGACAAGATCATAAAATTTGATAAAGATCAACCTACACGGGTTAATACTAACTGGCAGTTCCAGCTCTGTGCCGGTATAAGCTACAGGCTCAACAAGAACATTAACCTTTCCTTCGAACCCGTCTTTAGGTATTACATCAAATCCGCTTATGAAAGAAGGTATATCACATCTAAACATCCCTATGCAATTGGATTGAGGGCGGGTATTTTGTTAAATTTTTAAACATCTTAAGTATATGCAACTCTTTTACAGAAATAAATGTCTAATTGGTACTGCCATAAACCCGTTATACCGGCAAAGGAAAGATATTATGAAAAAGTACCTGTTTACCTTCCTTATTTTTTGCGCTTTGTCATTGACCAGCCAGGCACAGGTCAGTGGCACTGATTACGATCTGTATCTTTCAGGCCAGGTTACAAATATCGATAACGGTGCACCTGTCCCAAACCAGGTGATTTATATTGAATCGGATATGCAATACAATCCTGTCTTCATTTATTATGATACGGTTATCACAGACCAGTTCGGATTCTATTATGACACCATTAATACAAACATTGAAAAAGGTTCACTGGTATTTACAACTTATGATATTGATAATGAACAATACAAGCAACAACAATATTTCCGTTTTTACTGGAGTAATTCCTATAATCTTATAACCGATTTCGCAATTTATGATACGGCTACCTACAATGACTTTCAGGCTAATTTTTTCACCGTCAGAGATACTGCTTATCCAAATAAGCTTTATTATCAGTTCTTTGATGATTCTTACGGAGATGATATCGTATATTGGGCCTGGGATTTTGGTGACAGCACCATTTCCTTTGAACGTAACCCACTGCACCTATATGAAAAATCCGGAATCTATGAGGTTTCATTGACAATCTCCAATAAAATTTGCCATAACGAGTATTTTTATATCAGCACGATCACTAAACGCATCAAAGCAGGAATGTATGAATATTATCATTTTGGAGGCCATGCCTTTGCCAATGATTTTCCGATCGATCTTGGTACTGCTTACCTGTTCAAATATGACAGCAGCTCCATGCTGATTCCCTTCGATACTGCAACAATTGACACGCTGGGTTATTATTACTTCTACCAGCTACTTGAAGGAGATTACGTTACAAAGATATTACTTGACCCCGGTTCTGCTCATTATTACCACTTTGTGCCAACTTATTACGGCAATGTACTTACATGGGATGAAGCAAAAATTATCAACCTGACAGCAACAGGTTGGGAATATGACATTCACATGATCCAACAAAATGAGATTCCTATGGGTGATGGGCTTATCCAGGGTAATATCTCGTATGGCGGAGACTCTAAACCGGGAAATCCACCCGCCGATGGAATAGAAATACTATTGCTCAACCATATAGATGATTGTATCACTTTTATGTACTCTGATCAGGATGGGAACTTTGAATTTAATGACCTTCCTTATGATACCTATACCGTATACGCTGAAATTCCAGGGAAACAAACCTATCCAGCAGTGGTGACGATCGATGTTAATAATCCGGCCGTGAATAACCTGGCTCTTATAATCCTTTCCAATGCAATCACATTCTCAATAGGCGAAATTCAATCAGATTATGTGAAAGGTATTGGTGATATTTATCCCAATCCGTCCAGAGACAAAATATATTTAGATATTGAAATGACAAAGCCCTCCTGTGTTCGTTGTGGCATTTTTAACCAAACAGGCCAGCTCGTTTATGATAGATCAGAAGACATTTCAACAGGTACCCATCGTATTATGCTGAATGTACAAGCACTTGCCGAAGGTGTTTATACTGTTCAAATAACTACTCAGGATAATGTCCGGATAGTCAAAAAATTGATGAGAGTTAATTAATATTCCGTAGATATGCATTCAAAGGCATCTCAAAATTTTGTTTGGGATGCCTTTTTTTAAATCAAATTATGATGTCAGGCAACTATTCCTTATCAGGGTTGTCTACATGTTAACAAAGTTTTGATGGTTTCCGAAAAGAAAATAATTGAAGATTGTGTCAATGGGAAGCGTTATGCATATGAACAGTTATTTAAGACATATGCATCAACCATGCTGGGTATTTGTATGCGATACAGTAAAGACAAGGCTGAGGCGGAAGATATACTGCAGGAAGGATTTATCAAGGTTTTTTTTAATATTAAAAAGTTCAGGAGTGAAGGATCTTTTGAGGGATGGCTGAAAAAGATCATGGTTAACACAGCTATCAATCATTATCAAAAAAATCTTAAACATTACTTCCATATTCAGATTGATAAATTACATGAAACCATCAGTGATTATGTTGATGACGACCTGCATGCAGATGAATCATTGCCTAAAGAAAAAATAATGGCCCTGGTCCAGGACCTGCCTGATGGTTATCGCTTTGTTTTCAACATGTATGTTTTTGAAGAATTTTCGCACAAACAAATTGCAAAAGCAATGAATATTTCTGTCAGTACTTCAAAAACACAATTGTTCAAAGCCCGTCATTTACTAAAAAGAAAGATTGAATCAATAAAAAAAGAAGAATTACTATATAATAAATCTCATGGAGAAAGATCTGAAAAAAGTCGACAAGTTCATTTATAATAACCTGAATGGTTATAATATCGAACCTTCTGAAAAAGTCTGGCTTGACATTGAAGAGAATTTTTTCCGGAAGTATGCAGTCAAATCCTGGTTTTTCAAAAAGGCATGGCCTTTCATTACTTTGATAGCCATTGGCACGGCATCCTTATTACTGGTGCTCTTTACCGGTAATGATGACCAGCCGGTATATGAACCACAAGGCAATCCTGACTTCAAAGAAGTTACTATATCATCATCGGAAATAGTATCATCAAATCCAAAAAATAACGATTCTCACAAAAACGGGTTTTCCGGTTCATTAGACAAAAAAACAACTTTAACAGAAGCAACAAGTAATTTGCAATCTGAAATCAACAGAAACAATGATCTTAATAATATTATTGCAAAAAGAAAAATGGATCTGGTTAATCCTGTTTATTTACCATTGATACAAAAAAATCTGTATATTGATAATGATATAAAACCGACAGATGTAGAGCCAAGAGAAAATACAACCTCGCCAAAATTTGATTTCACGGTCAAAAATGATTATGCAAGAAAGGCAAACATGTTTTTTGGTTGTCATTTTACACCGGCTATCACTTATTATCCTTCCAAAGCCAACAGTAATAATTACACTATTGAGATCACCGCGGATTATGTGCCTTCAAGGTTTTCTCTTCAGTCCGGCATCGGATTAAGCTACTATGATGAAACAGGGGATTATCTTGTCAACTATGAAAGCTTTGATAGCGTTGGTTATTACTTGAATGTAATATCCTTTTCCATCAACCCAGGCAATCCTGATTCTATTATCTTCAACCTTAAAGAACAAAATATATATGATACTGTAAAGCATTATACGATTTCTGAAACCAAGAACAAATATCTTTACATTCAAATACCATTTAGCGCCGGATACACTCTGTTTAATTACAAACGGTTATCATGTACACTCAGGGCGGGTGTGATCTTTTCGGTCATGGTATATAAAAATGAACCGGAAATCAACTACACTGCTACGGATATCAATTTAATTAACATAGAAAAACAGTATCCCGGGCGATTATCAACCAACTGGCAATTTTCTGCAGGAATAAGTTTTTCTTATACGTTGAATCATAAGATCCGTTTTGCAATAGAACCTATGTATAAGTATTATCTTAACCCGGTCTATGAAAAAGGTGCTGATTACTCAACAAAAAACCCATTTTCAATCGGTTTGAGAACTGGAATTTATTTTAACTTATAAAGTAAACTTGTGTTAACTCGTGGGTAAAATACTTTAAAGTGATAACACCCTGCGGCAAGGCCACAGGATTTTATAAAATATAAATCATGAACATTACAAGAATAATAAAATACAAGCTCTTGTTTATCTTGCTTCTCTTATTAATGATAAATCCTTTATTTGCCAGAGAAATCCAATATAAGGTATATGGTAATGTGACCAATGCATCATACAACATTCCTGTTATTAACCATGAGGTTTATATTTCTGTCGACTCATCAATGGGAGCAATACCATATTACAATGTCGTATTAACGGATTCAACAGGTTTTTATGCAGATACTATCAGTTTGCCAGAGGGATTTACGGGTATCCTTCATGTCTCTACGAATGACCCCTGTAGTGGGCATATGATAGACAAATATGCATCTCTTAATCCTGCCAACACAATAATAGAAATCGATTTCCTGGTTTGTGATTCGGGAAATATATGCACAGCAGCCTTTTCTGCATTCCCTTTATCCCAGAATCCATATACTATACAATTTTTAGATGAATCAACCGGCAACCCAAATATTTGGTTCTGGGATTTTGGAGACGGAACATCTTCAACGGAACAAAATCCTCTGCATCGATTCTCAGATAGTAGTATGTACTATATATGCCTCTCTATTGCCAATGATTCAACAGGTTGTCAGGATATTGTCTGTGATTCAGTATACGCAGGTGAAATACCTTGTATTGCTCTTTTCACCTATAGCGCTATTCCTGCTAATCCTCTGAAAATTCAATTTATTGACTTGTCGACCGGTGATATTAACTTCTTGGAATGGCAATTCGGAGATGGAACTGCTTCTAACGAAATTAATCCTATTCATATCTATGCATCACCTGGTATATACCGAGTCTGTCTTACCGTGCAAAATACTGATTCTTTGTCAAATTGCTTTGATGTTTTTTGTGATTCCGTTTTTGTCAGTGATACCATTTTATGTTCTGCAAGCTTTAAAATAGCCCTGGATACTACTTCCAACATACCTTACAGGTATTTCTTCCTTGACAGGTCCGCAGGCACCCCGGACTCATGGTATTGGGATTTTGGGGACGGAACGACATCAATAAAGCAAAATCCGATTCACGAATACCAGGAAGAAGGAACCTACACTGTTTGCCTTATTATCATGAATAATTTTTATCCGGTATGTTACGATTCGACATGCAAGGTAGTTACAACCAAAAATTATTTTAACCTGGGCGGCTTTGCTTTTTCCGGTGACAATCCAATTAATAACCCTGTCAGTACCAGTGATACCGGCATCATATACCTGTACCGGGTTTATTCAGGGAACAAGATTCTCGCACTTGATACCAATACTTTTTATGAATACGGATATTACTGGTTTACAAATATTCTTGAAGGTAATTACATTGTTAAGATCAAACTTACTTCAAACTCTTTGCATTACAATGACTTTTTACCAACCTATCATCTCGGGCATTCACATTGGCAAGATGCCCTGATCATTCCAATGCATGACAGCAACTCATTCCATGTTCATACCCATTTGATCCCATTACCGGGATCAAATCCAGGTATTGGCACTATAAGCGGATACGTTGTTCGGAATTTTGAAGATCAGGTAGAAGGTAATGATATTTCTTCAGGCACAGAGATCATTCTAATGGACGATACCGGCCAACCACTTGATTTTTCATTTGCTGATACTAATGGTTACTTTATTTTCAGCAATATCGAACTGGGGAAATATACTTTATATGCCGAAGCCACCGGAATGTATACTATACCGGTACTGGTGACATTGTCACAAACAACCCCTGTAATCGACACAATAACCCTTAATCTATATGACCACTACGTTATTGGAACAGTTGAATATCCGTACATACAACATTTAAAAGTCGGAAATATTTATCCTAATCCTGTGAAAGACCTTATTCAATTTGAACTGGAAATTATCAAGCCTCAAGCTTTATCCATCTCTGTTATTGATATATATGGAAGGGAACTTATTAAAAGTATTTCAACTTATCAGGGAGGTAAGCATCTTATAACAATTCATTCGGATCAATTATCAGGTGGATTATATATTTTGTCAATAAAAACACAAGACGGGAAGATCGTTGTTTACAAGAAATTTGTTAAATAATATTTTATCAGGCAACCATTTTAAAATTCCTTGTCTAAAATTCAGAAACCATCACCTGATCACACAGTAAAAAATTTATTAACCTTAAAATCTTTAACCCATGAAAAAAACATTATTGGCTATTATCATAATGCTATCATTCAGCAGCTTCGTTTTTGGGCAAAATATCCTCCTTACCGTATCAGGATACGTAAACGATGTATCTAACAGTCAACCCGTAGCCGGGTATCCTGTGAACATAGCTATCGACAGCACCTATAATGGTGCATTTTTTTATTACAATACAGTTAATACTGATACTAATGGCTTTTATGCTGACACCATCCAGCTCCCACCGGCAATGACCCAGGGATATGTCACTGTCTCAACAGTTGATTATTGCACCAGCTCTTATGTTTCCCAAACCGGATATTTTAATCCGGGGAATTATAATTTAACTTTTGATTTCGACTTATGTCAAACCGGTGGTGATTGCCAGGCAAACTTCTTTGCACGCACCGACTCAATGAATACGTTCATCTATTATTTTTATGATACTTCCCTTGGCATCCATGACAGCTGGCTTTGGGAATTCGGGGATGGGCAATCATCAACAGAGCAAAATCCCATACATACATACAACGCTACAGGTGTTTATTATGTATGCCTGACTATTTCCGACAGTAGTGGTGCATGCCTGGATACCTATTGTAATTCTATTCTGGTTGCAGGTAATCCGGGAGGCGGATGTGAAAACAGTTTTACCTATACAGCCGTTGACAGCCTGACATTTACTTTTTACGGCGAGGTCAATACTACTGACTCTACAGTTTATTTCTGGGATTTTGGCGACAACACAACCGGTTATGGACAAGTTATCACCCACACTTTCCAACCCATGGGTGCAGCTACATTCCAGGTTTGCCTGACTACAATTTCAATAGATTCTATTGGTGATTCCTGCCAGGCTGTTTCATGCCAGTATGTTCAGTTAGGCAACACACCCGGCAATTGCCAAAGCTGGTTTACTTTTACATCAAGTGGTTTGTCGGTTGCCTTTACAGGTTATACCTTTAGCCCATACTCCACAACATATGACTGGAGCTTTGGCGACGGAACTTCAGGAACAGGCCAGAACATATCACATGTTTACGGATCAACCGGAATATATACCGTGACATTGGCAACAGAAGATTCAACAGGTTGTTCCTGGGCTTATACAGAAAATATCATTGTCGGAGATACAATGTATTATAATATTACAGGTACAGTATTCCTGGAAAACCAGACCTATGCAGATGTTGGAAATGTATACCTGATGTTATTTGATACTATGGGAGTTAATCTTGTAACTGTCGATACCACTACAATTGGTAATGATGGCTCATACCTGTTTGAAAATTTCGAATACAGGACATATTATATCCAGGCAGAATTAACTGATGGCTCAGTTTATTTTGGTCAATACCTGCCAACGTATCATTTAAGTTCATTGTTCTGGCAAGGTGCCACACTTGTTATTCCGAATCCCGCTTCAGTTTATGATATATATATGATCACTAATACAAACTATAATTCAGGAATTGGCGGAATTAGTGGTATTGTTAACAACCTGGATACCAGAGAGGTATTGGAAAATGTTGAAATACTTTTACTGGGACCGGATCAGGAGCCTTACACTTATCAAAAAACAAATCAGGACGGTCAATTTGAATTTAACGATCTCGCACTCGAAACATATCAGATATACACAGAGATCCCCGGTATCATAACAACACCTGCAATAATCACACTGGATAACACTCATCCAACTTCCAATATTCAAATCATCATCAAGAATGGTCATGCTTATCTTTCTGTAGACGATTTGAACCCGGTTGATAT
>JAUWGC010000163.1 GCA_030606625.1 Bacteroidales bacterium
ATTAGAGTATAAGCTTACTATCAGCAAGAGCAATAGAAGAATCGAAAATTTTTTCATAAGATAAATATATTTTTAAGTTCAAGATTCAATGATGAAAGATAAAAGTAAAAGATAAAAGACAAAAGACAAAAGATAAAAGTATAAAGACAAAAGTAAAAGACAAAAGTAAAAAGTATAACATAAATATTCAAATAATAATCAGACTAAACAAAAATCCCATACAAATCATAACTATCAGCATGGGTAATTTTAACATTATGGAATGATCCTGTATGATTATCTGATGAAGCCATGGTGATAATGACCTCATTATCCACTTCAGGGGAATCAAATTCGGTCCTGCCAACAAAGTTGCGGCCTTCTTTCCTGTCAATAAGTACTTTAAAGGTCTTTCCAACTTTTTCCCGGTTCTTATTATACGAGATTTCCTCTTGAATAAGCATGATCTCTTTCATTCTTGCCTGCTTGATCTCAGGAGGAATATCATCACTTAGTTTGTATGCATTAGTACCTTCTTCATGAGAATATATAAATACTCCCAACCTGTCGAATTGTATTTCCCTGATGAAATTAGTTAATTCCTTGAAATTTTCGTCAGTCTCACCCGGATATCCAACTACAAGGGATGTTCTTAAGGCAATGCCCGGTACTTTCTTTTTTATGTTTTCAATCAGACGATATGTTTCATCCGTGCTGATCCCTCTGCACATTGATTTCAGGATAGAATTACTGATATGCTGGAAAGGGATATCGATGTAGTTGCAGATGTTATCCTTTTCACGCATGATATCCAGTATTTCGATAGGAAAACCTGCCGGGTATGCATAATGCAGTCTAATCCATTCAAGCTCGTTTATCTCTGACAATGAAGATATTAATGCCCCCAGTCTTCTCTTTTTATAATTATCCATACCATAATATGTCAGATCCTGGGCAATGAGTATCAGTTCCCTGACGCCATTTTCAGCCAGGGCTTTTGCTTCTTCAATGATATCTTCCATACCTCTTGACTTGTGTTTTCCCTTGATAAGGGGAATTGCACAAAATGAACATTTCCTGTCACATCCATCTGCAATTTTAAGGTAGGCATAATGCCCCGTCGTAAGTGATCTTGAAGGAAACAAAAGCGGGTAGTATTTATTTCCCAGGTCTTTTATGATCTGTTCCAGGTCATTCACTCCATAGAAACCATCAACCTCAGGGAACTCATCCTGCAGGGCTGTTTTATACCTTTGCGACAAGCATCCCATGATGTAGAGCTTTTTAATATTGCCATTCTGTTTTTCGGCGGCAAATTGTATGATTGTATCGATGGATTCCTGTTTTGCATCCTCTATAAATCCGCATGTATTGATGATAACAATATCTGACGGTTCATTTTGATCATGAACAATTGTGATATTATTGGCTTTAAGTTGACCCATCAGTGATTCCGAATCAACCAGGTTTTTTGAACATCCAAGGGTAATGATGTTGATCTTTGAGGATTTTTTTTTGTGAACAGGATCTGCGGGCATCAGCTGAATAATGAGTCAACAAATTCATACCTGTTAAAGACCTGAAGGTCTTCGATCTTTTCTCCGATACCAATATATTTTACCGGGATCTTAAACTGGTCTGATATCCCAAGAACCACCCCTCCTTTGGCTGTACCATCCAGTTTTGCCAGGGCGATGGCATTAACATCCGTGACTTCCGTAAACTGTTTTGCCTGTTCAATAGCATTCTGTCCTGTTGAGGCATCGAGTATCAGCAAAATTTCGTGCGGGGCGTCCGGAATAACTTTCTGCATTACCCGTTTGATCTTGCCCAGTTCGTTCATCAGGTTAACTTTATTATGCAGGCGGCCGGCTGTATCTATGATGACCACATCAACTTTTTGAGATATGGCTGACTTCAGGGTGTCGAAGGCAACAGAGGCGGGATCTGCTCCCATTCCTTGTGTGATAAAGGGAACCCTTGCCCTTTCCGCCCAGATCTTAAGTTGGTCAACTGCAGCAGCCCTGAATGTGTCGGATGCCCCGAGCAGAACACTTTTACCGGCTTTCTTAAACTGGTATGCCAATTTGCCGATCGTTGTTGTCTTACCTACCCCGTTAACCCCGACAACCATGATGACATAGGGTTCATCCATCTCAGGCAATTCAAAACCGGTGCTTTCCAGGGCATTGTTTTCCTGCAGGAGGTTTGCAATCTCTTCTTTCAGGATCTGGTTGAGTTCAGAAGTTCCAAGGTACTTATCCCTTGATACCCTGCCCTCAATCCTTTCAATGATCTTCAGCGTTGTTTCAACACCAACATCAGATGTAACCAGCACCTCTTCGAGATTGTCGAGCACTTCATCATCAACCTTGGATTTTCCAACTACAGCCTTGGAAATTTTTGAAAAAACACTTTGTTTGGTTTTTTCAAGGCCATGATCGAGTTTTTCTTTTTTCTCTTTGGAAAATATTGACAGAACACCCATAATTCAGATCATATAATAAAAAAAAGCTTCCTCCCTCTCAGGAAAAAGCTTTTAAAGCGTTAACCTTTTATTGTCGATTTATTTCTTTGCCAAAAAACCTTTTACCTGGTCGTTGGGAATGATATCCTCTTTAAATATATATGAACCGGTCTTTGGTGATTTTACCATTCTGATCACTTTGGCAAAATCCTTACCTGAAGTTTGTAAAGTAGCAACAACTTTCTTAGCCATGATATAATTTATTTAATTTCTTTGTGAATGGTCATCTTTCTCAGGATCGGGTTGTACTTTTTCAACTCCAGCCTGTCAGGTGTATTCTTTTTATTCTTGGTAGTAATATATCTTGATGTACCCGGAAGCCCACTTTTCTTGTGTTCCGTACACTCTAATATCACCTGTATCCTCTGGTCTTTTTGCTTTCTGGCCATTTCTTATTTTACTTTAAAATTTTGGAGTGCAAAAATATATTTTTTTCCTGAATTATCCTAATGTAGTTTGGTTTTTTTCAACTTGGAAGATTTAAGTTCAATGAGACAACACCCTCTACCTCACCAGCACCACCGCTCCAGCCATGCTCTTACTTTCTTGAGTTGCAGTACTGCCAACGAAATACACAATCCATCGCCATCAGGTAAAAAGGCGTTGGGATCTGTGTGTACAATTTACAATGTGATTTCAAATTTATAATTGACAATTAACAATATGATCTGAAATTGACAATTGAAAATTGACAATTATATTGTAAATACAGAATTGTAAATACAGAATCGAATATCATTTACCTGTTCCTGGTTTCTGGCCACTTGTTGCTGGTTGTGTGAGTTGGTCTCTTTGTCCTAAGTCACTACGTCTCCCAATCACCTTACTAATATTACGTTTCCGGACTTGATTTTGCTTTCTTGTATGGCTGGATTGGCTCCCCGGGTCAGTTTTTTACCCACCCCCTAACCCTCCCGCCTAAGCGGGACAGGCTCTCCCTTCCAGAAGGGATGGGGAACGCTTTTTGATAGATTGGTATAAAATAGCAAACATTGTACAATTAAAAATTAAAGAATATCGATGTAGTTCTTTCAAAAATTTCTAAGGAATTTAAATGATAATTCCTCCCTTCCTGCTCGCAGGGCTACTCTTTATACACAAATATTGCGGAAGTATGTTATTAACAAAATCATGTTAAAAATAAACAAACATCACCTTGTTAATTGAAAGAATTAAACCAGATACTTGTAGGAAAATAAGATATTATGGAACACATTCAATTATC
>JAUWGC010000112.1 GCA_030606625.1 Bacteroidales bacterium
ATCGACTGCATCCCTGATATGGCTTCCTGTAAATGTCACCTTATTGGGAACAAACAAAAAACCTTCAAATGCTTCAAATGTTGAATGCAGCTTTTCAAACCTTCCACCTTTTTCAAACTGGGGTTTTATCTTGTCCAGAAAGTTCCTGAGTCCTTTCATTATTTTCTAACTAATTAATATTAAGTTAATTTTATTAACTGATCCATACAATTTACATCATTTCTTTCCTCATCAGGTCTAACCCTTTCCTGACGATGGTTTGTATTTCCGTTTTGGAGGTATCAATAAATTCGCACAAGGCAAAATCTTCTTCCTCTACCTCATAAATTCCAAGATTCTCCATTAAGTCGATATCTTCAATAAGAATGGCTTTGATCAGTTGCATAGGATAGATATTGAGCGGAAACACCTTTTCAAATTTACCGGTAATGACAAAAGCTCTTTCTCCACCATGCAGGTTTGTATCAAGCCTGTATTTTTTATTAGGTCTCAGCGGTGCAATAAACTGATTGTAATAGCTGTACTTATTAAATCCTGGTGTTGCCCAGCCGAAAAATTCATAATAATCCCCTTCGGGTATGACAGTGACCTGTGAGTCGTAAAAACCGACAAAACCATCTTTTTCAATTTTCCT
Organism: Bacteroidales bacterium; assembly: GCA_030606625.1. Lineage (GTDB taxonomy): Bacteria > Bacteroidota > Bacteroidia > Bacteroidales > B18-G4 > JAUWGC01. Next base: position 635 of record JAUWGC010000112.1, read on the forward strand.
CCCGGTTAAGACATTACCACTAATATAGCGCAACCTGGCTGAACTAACATTATCCTTTACCATTTCACTGATTGAGGCACCTATCTGTGTTTTATAATATACAGGATTTTTCACTTCCGAGCCTGTAAGTGCAATAATCCTTGTTGAATCCAGCTTTCCTGTTTTGAACAACTTTCCGATAGTGATAACTTCCTGGGGCCTCAAATACCAAACTACCTCTCCAATATTTACCGGATCAAGCTTATTGATTTGTGTGCCAACATTTCCTGCCGGGTGCGGACCGGAAAATTTATTGATCTGTACTCCATGTGTTTCAAGGAATACCTTTGATGTATTTGCTTTATTGCTAATATTCAAATAGACATTTCCTGAAGTCAGCTTTATTAAAACATCAAGCCCTTCCTGAAATTCTCCGGCATACTGATCAACAATAAAATTAAAATCAGGCGCCAGAGGATGGGTGTCAAAAGCAGAAATAAAAATAGCTTTGGGATCATCGGCAGGATTGGCAATAATCCCATATGGTCTTTGCCGGATGACTGGCCACACACCGCTTTTGAGCATTTTTTCCACAATTTGCTCCCTGTTCAGTGTTTTTGGGTTGGCATTCCCGAAATCTTCATATCCCTGTTCCTTACCGGCTTCGATCACAATTTCCAGTAAAACACGCTTAGCACCCCGGCGGATCTCCTTTACTTTACCGCTTACGGGCGAAGTAAACAAAATATCCTGACGGTATTTGTCAAAATACAATGGAGTTCCTGCTTTAACATCATCACCTTCTTTAATCAGTAATTTTGGGAACACACCACAAAAATCAATCGGCTTGATTGCGAAGCAGTGGGAAGAAATTTCTTGAATGTTTTTTTTTGCCTTACCCAATAATTTAATGTCCAGACCTTTCTTAACTTTTATCGTTGCAGGCATAATTGATATTTATCTAAATATTTTAAAATTTACAATTTTACAAAAATTTAATTTACCAAATATAGTTTTGTGTGGTTAAATTTGCATAATAATTTTAATATACTTTTGTAACATGTAACCTTAAACCTGCAACTTGAATCAGTAAATTATCATTACCCATGTATTTGCCACATAAATCAATAATCCTGTTCTTTATTTTAGCATTAGCTTTTGGAATCGTCATAAATGCATATTCACAAAATACGGAGGAACAGGATTACTTCGATGATAATTATATCCGAAACGAGGATCATATTTATAAAAGCAATATTAAGACGGTATTATTATACAAGCCGGGCTGGAAGATGTCACCTCCGATCATTCAGTTGAATACCGATAAGAAATTACATTTGACATTTGACGACCTGGATGCAGATTATAAGTATTATGGTTACACCATCATTCATTGTGATGCCAATTGGCAGATATCCGACCTTAAACAAGCCGATTACATTGAGGGATTTTATGAAGATGATATATGGGATTACGATTATTCTTTCAATACTACCAGAGCCTATACCAATTATCAGATTGATCTGCCGACAGATTACCTGAAATTCACCAAATCAGGGAATTATATCCTCAGGGTTTATGTCGACGAGTACACGGAAAAAAACATTATATTCACAAGAAGGTTCATGGTCGTCGATCAGAAGGTCAGTATCAGGGGAAGGGTAAATCCTCCTTTGGGTGTTCAGGATAAAAAATACAAACAAGCAGTTGATTTCACTATCATTAAAAACAATTATAACATACCATATCCATATCAGAAACTAAAAGTTGTCATCACACAAAACAGGCGGTGGGACAATGCAATCACTGATTTAATACCCAGGATGATAAAGGGTGACGAGCTGGATTATGATTATGATGACAAAAATGTATTCGATGGAGGAAATGAATTCAGGGCATTTGATATCAAAAGTCTTGTATATCAGTCAGAGCGTATAAAAAAAATGTATTTTGATGCTGACGGATACCAGGTTTACCTTTTGCCTGACAAAAGAAGAACCTTTGACAGGTATATATTCGAAAAGGACATAAATGGTAAAAGATACATAGAAGCTGAAAGAATCACCAACGCGGACACAGAAGCTGATTATGTCTATGTTCATTTCTCACTGCCATATGAAGTACCATTGATCCATGGTAACGTATACATTGTGGGAGAGCTTACCGCCTGGCAGTTATCCAAAGAAGGATTGATGAAATACAATTTCGAGGAACATGTCTATGAAGCTACATTATATCTTAAACAGGGTTATTATAATTATGCCTATGTATTTCTGGAAGACGGATTTGATTCAGGAGATATAACGCTATTCGAAGGCAATCACTTTGATACGGAAAATGAATATACTATTTATGTTTACCACCGTGAAGAAGGCACATATTATGATCAGTTGATCGCAGTTGATTTTCTTAATTCTCTTATCAGGGAATGATCATTCATACCGTAATGATTCTATCGGGTCTAACTTTGCTGCTTTTGTTGCAGGAATGATCCCTGATAACAATGCAACAACCAGGCACAGTATCACACCTAAAATGATCCACGACCAGGGAATAATAAAGGCACTGCCGATAATCAGAGACAAGACATTTCCGATAGCAATACCCAGCACAATACCCAGTGCTCCACCAATCTGGGCAATTACGATAGATTCAACAAGAAATTGATTACGGATGGTCATCTTGTTGGCACCCATAGCTTTTCGAATCCCGATCTCACGTGTTCTTTCCGTAACGGACACAAGCATGATATTCATCAGGCCAATAGCCGCTCCAACCAGGGTTATCAACCCGATAAAGGTTGCCCCCAGCCTGATATACTTAATAAAATCAATCAGCATCTCGGCAATATTGTCACTTTTTACAATGCTGAAATTTTCTTCTTCACCCAGGGGAACGTCCCTGATGATACGAAACAACCCGGTAGTTTCTCCTATTGCTGCTTCAATGTCCTGTGGATTCCGGGCCATAACATTGATCGAGTAATTCATGTTGGGCCGCGGGAAGTATTGCCTGACATTCGTGATCGGCACAATACATTGTCTGTCTCCGCTAAATCCTATACTTGAACCTTTTTCTTTCATCACTCCGATAACCTTGTATTTTCCGGGACCTACCGATATCACTTTCCCGACCGGATCTTCATTTTCCGTAAAGAGCTTGCTGACAATCTGGCTACCAAGAATAGCTACATGGCTTCCGTAATAGATCTCATTGTCAGTAAAATTTCTTCCCCTGTCCAATTCATAACCTGCAGTGATAAGATAATCTTCATCTGTTCCAATTACACCAACATTTGGATCAGATTTTTGGGATTTATATTTTAATGTGGCAATCCCTGTCCCCCATATATACACCGATGTATATGCCGGAAAATTAAACTTTTCCTTGAACGTCATAGCTTCATCAAAAGTGATAGGCCGGAAATGCTTGGGCCGGTTCGTCCTGTTTCCAATGTGCACACGCAAGGCCCTGTTCCTGACCGTGAAGGTATTGGCTCCCATTAATGCAAAGTTTTGGTTCAGGTAATATTTTATGGAATCAATAGCAGTCAGGACGCCCACCAAAGCCATGATGCCAAAAGCTATAATAAGAACCGTCAAGACTGTCCTGAGAAAGTGGCTTCTTATAGATTCCAAAGAGATCCTGATATTTTCAACAAGTACTGTTTTCATTCATTATGATTTGAGTGTTAGTAAATTCCCTCCTCACCTTCTGATCCATTTAACCATCTTCACTGCCGAACTAATTGGCCAGGGCAGATTTTTTCTTTCGATCCTGAAATAATAACATTCATTTGAGCCAAAACCCCTGTAGAACCTGGCAAGGTTAGGATCATTAGACCCATCGAAATCAAAGACCAGGTGATTTTGTGCATGTTCTTTAATAAAGGCATCTATGATCAGGAACATGGCTCCTTTTTCCCTGCCTTCAGCATCCAATCCGGAAAATAAAAATACAGACTTTTTATTACTGGTAACAAAAACGGCACCTCCACAAAGCTCATTCCGCTCGGTAAAAGCACCATAAAGCTCTGCATTCCCCTTGTAAATACAGGTATAGATAAGACGGTTCAACATCAAATAATCATTCTCTTTCAGAGTGATAATTTCTTTTCCCCTGTTTTCCCTAAACATTTTGATGAGTTCATCCGGCTTAATATTTTTCATAATAGTCAATCCTGCATTTCCAGCCTTTTTAATATTCCGCTTGGTATTTTTAGAATAATTCTTATAAATATGATCATAGTTATGGATCATGTCTAGCTCATAATTCAACTGTGGAATAACTTTAAAGTGGTTCGATTCAATCTTGTTAAGGATATTAAGATTGATCTCAATATATTTGTATTTTGAAGGAATGCTGTTCAGGAAATTGTTTACTATTTCGGCATTCAGGATGCTTTTGGAAAAAATTCCCAGTTGTTGTGTAAAAAATGGCTGGTACAGATAGCAAATGCCATATTTTTTTCCTGCAGTCAGCGGAAAAACCCTTTCATAATCGCTTTCAACAAGGGCTTCCCAATTCTCACAAACGATATCAAGGTACCAGGTATAGGCATATATCATCCCATTAAAAGAAGACCGGATGCATTGATCCCATTTGACCATATCTATCTCGTTGTGCTTAAGGTACCTGATCATTATCAGCAGCTTTGATTATCTCTTCAAATGCTTTCAATTCATCGGCATTATCTGACATAGCATAGTTATGCCATATGCCAATGAGTTCACCATTGACCTGTTTTAAAATCTCGATCAAAGGATATACAAATTTAATATAATCAACCGGTTTAACATGCATATAATCGCGCATTGCTGTATCCATAAAAACAAAAGGATGGATACGAACAGGCAATTCCTGTTCATTCTTCAGATCGTAGAACATGTATGATCTGCTTATGCCTGCCCTGAAACCTAAGCAGGATGCATATCCCATAGAATAATCATGAAAAATATGATTACAAGCCAGGCGATTGTATGTTTCCGGAAAATCCAGTTTCAGGAAATGCTGACGGCTAATTGTAACAGTCTTCCTGATAATATTCTCCAGTCTCAGTATCTCACGTTTAAGGATTTCAGGATCAGCAACCGAAGCATAGGAAGGATGAATTCCTATCTGGGCATATGATGTGAGATTTAAAAGCAGGTCCCTGAAAGATTTGTTTCTATGTGAAATATTCCGGTCAAACTTGCCAAAATCTCCCAACAGGACAAAATATAACGGAATAAGATCATACTTTTCAAACACATGACGCTGAAAGTCAAAATTATCATACGGGTCATCCGTCAATCCCAACAGGACCCCGGTACGTGTCAGTATTTCTTTGAATTTAAAGCATGCCATTAGTTTACAATACCCTGCTATCCCCCGCATGAGGCCTTTTCCATGGTGTGCAAAGGCCAGGTCAATATCAATGGTGGGAATAAAACAATAATGTATGTCAGGAAATACTAATTCGGAAAATAATTCATTGATCTTTTTCTTTAATTTTAATGCCAGCATATCAACCAGGGGTTTTTCCAGGAAGCCTTCCTTAAATGCCAGGCTGTTTTCAGGCATGAACCTGCCGTGCCTGTCCTGGTCGTGTGGCAAATACTCTTCATACCTGGTCACAAGATAAAATGCCATGGCAAATGGATCAAAGGGCAGGCCAGCACCGGGCGAGACTCTGAAAAAGACAGGCAATCCTTCCCATTCACTCAGGGAAATTTGTTGTTGCCGGATACCCGTTTCGAACAACAAATTCGCAGGAATGATATCAAGGGAAAAATCAAATTTCCGTGCCGAATAATTAATCTTTGCTGACTTGAATGCTTTAAATTCATCCGGGTCAGTTGTAATTTGAATTTTAATACCCAGCAGGTCAGAAAATATCAGTTCAAAAATATACCTTATCCTGGGATTATCTTTCTCAGTATAAACCAGCAGCATGATCGATCTTATCTTGTGTCGTTTTATAAATGTTATACCTATGCAGTAGATTCTTGGCTAAATCCCTGAAATATAATTTCAAATCAAATCTCGCTATATTCCTTGCTTTGTTCTCTGTAATATCATTCCAGATGACCGGAAAAGCTTTTTCAAGATGAAGCATAGAAAATTCCACCCCGTTGATCATTTTTTTATTCAGAACACTTTTTTCAAGCAAGCCTTGCAGCATGTCAAGTTGCATGGTCCAGCCAAACCGTTTCCGGTAGATCATGAATTCAAGTTCTTCTTCCGAATTATTTTCATGAATATAATGTATTTTGACTGTTGAATATTTACGGTAAAAGACCTTGTTCAGTTCTTCAACAAAATGGGTAAAAGTAAAAGCTTCTGCAACATTAGTTTCAATAAAAAGCATTTTTGACTTCCATTCCAGGAATTTTGCAAACGGAGAATCCAAACCAAACGAACTGATATTTCGCAATTGGCATAGTTGATCAGCATATTTCCCCCACACCATGAATGAGTGCAAAGGATGCCATGTTCGTTTAAAATCATCCCTTCTGAAAGCAGAAATCGAAAAAGAACCTGTAACAGGTGTTGTTTTCCTGATATCGAATACCTGCCCTGACAATAAATTGAAATTATAGGCCGGTAAAATTAATGTTCCTTCAGAACTCAACTTATTCAGGAATTGATCTATGAAGGCATTAATATCAAATTTTTTTTCTTTTCTTTTTGCATAAAAAGCCAGGCGAGTAATATCGGAGGCAATCAACAATACATCTCCGGGCTGAATGTCAAATTGATCCGCTATTTTAAGGTATGATATATATTGCTGGTCTGGCATTTAAAAAATATTTACATTGTGTTCAGGACAATTATTATATTAAC
>JAUWGC010000153.1 GCA_030606625.1 Bacteroidales bacterium
ATATATTTCCTCAACTTGGTATTGGTTAGGTTTGGAGAATAGTTATAATGCCATATTTTTCTCTGATGACAATGGTGAAACTTTAGTTATACGCTATTATGTTAATATTTATTCAGGCGAAATGTCAACGGGATTTATAAATACAGATGCCGCCTTGGGAGTTATTTACAATCGCCCTGTTAATGAATTATATATTAGCTATGATTATGGAGCAAACTGGATATTCAGGGAATACACACTAGGAAGTATCTATTATAGTGGTTGTATTGAAGGAGAAGTGTATAAGAGGTATGATGCAATATATTTAAGCAACGATTATGCTATGACTTTTGATTCGGTATCGGGGCCAGTAAATATGATAAAAATGGATATAGGTTCAGAGCCAGGTGAAATGTATGGATTATCTTTAGATCAATCTTGGATCTCCGACTCAATATATTATTGCAATAATTATAGCTTTGACTTTGTTGCCATATCAAAAGTTGATTCTGCAATCGGTGGTACTGTTTTATGGGGGAATTATCCAAAATTATCAAGAGGGGTTAATCCTGGCGAAATATTCCTTGTTTCATGGCATTTACCATCAATATTTAAAATTTATTATAGTGATGACCATGGAAATACTTTTCACAAGAGGTACGAATCTTCTTATTGTTCTCTAACTGGTGAACGTTATCGTTTTACCGCTGGAAATGAACAAGGCTCTTTCTATTATATAAAAATAATTCCTTGGTGGGATGGATATAGTACAAAATTACATATATATTATAGTTCAGATACAGCTAAAACATTTACTGAGTATATTCATGTCCTTGACTCGAATTTCCCAGTTAAGATTAATGAAGATAGATATATTAACAAAATGATAGGTGACGTTTTTGCGTTTCCCAACCCATTCACCACCATCACAACCCTCTCTTACACCCTTGACACTCCTTCTTCCGTCATTCTACGTATCTTCAACTGTCAAGGTCAACAAGTGGATAAAATAGAAAAGGATCAACAGAAAGGTGAGCAACAGGTTAAATGGAACGCTGAAGGACTGCCAGCAGGGATATATTATTACAGGATTCAAACAGGCACTCAAGTCGGAAGTGGTAAAATGATACTGATGAATATACATAACAATGATTGATGAAGCAGCACTGCAATACGCTTATGATAATGACCAAATCTATGCTCTCCAGCTTGAGATAGGTGACCAGTGTTTCCAGGGATGTATATATTGTTATATGAATGCCCTGGAAGAAGTTCACAATACTCTTTCAGATCAAGATATCAGGATTATTCTCGAGGATGCTGCAACTCTGAACATCAAAGCTATTGAATGGCTGGGTGGTGAACCTCTATTAAGAGAGTCAGTTTTTGATCATATGGCTTTTGCTTCAAAGCTTGGTATGAGGAATAATGTTTGGACAGGAGGACTACCCCTTTCCAATGCTTCAATCAGAAAAAATGTTGCGGAACTAGCCAAAAATGGACTGATAGCCTTTCATGTGTCAAGCATAAATCCGGCAATTTATGAAATCTTGCATCCTGAAAGACCGGAAAACGATCTTAATACAATAATTTCAAGTATACAAAAACTCCTGGATAGTGGTTATCCTGCAGACCAGATGCTGAATTCAGTTACCTTCACAGGATTGCAGAGTGCTGACGATCTTATTGAAACTATTGATTATTTCGAACAAAAATACCGGATCAAAACATCACTCAATGTTTACCATACCTATTTAAGGCCAGGAACACCTGCAACAGAACTTGCTAAATTTATTCCTGATGACAAAAATGTCAGGAAAGTCTATGAAAGGTATTCAAAACAATGGGGCACCGGGAGATATCCCATGAATTGTGTAAACAAACAATATTGCAGTGCTACTGTAGCTGTCCTTTGTGATGGAGGTGTTACTCCATGTGCAACCATTCGTCCAAAACATGCTCCGAATTTTCACGATAATAAAGATTTTAAAGAAATTGTCTATAACAACCTGGACTGGTTAATTATAAAAAAATTCAAGGATATCAAAAACCTGCCTGAAGATTGTCAGGAGTGTGATCTTGTGGATGAATGCTTCGGATGCAGATCCAGAGCTTTTGCTGCCAGGCTGGGGATTTACGGAAAAGATCCCAGGTGTTTCACGAAATAAATGGAGACAGAACAATGCTGTCGCTGAGGTCTTCGCTAAAGGCTTCGACCGCCGGCGAAAGCTTCCACCGTCGGCCGAAGCCTTTGGCGTAGGACTCAGCATAGACGCCCGAAGCGAACATGCAGGCGGATTAAATCTTGATATCCTAAATCTATATCATTGTTTATAGGATTATTAATTTACCTGAAGCTGTTTTATTGTTAAGGGTTATATTATAGTAATAGTATCCCTGTTCTAATCCTTTTGCATTAAGACGAAATTGATTCCATCCCTGTTCAGAAATTGAAATTGTAACCTCCCGAACCAACTGCCCCAAAGGATTAAACAATTTCAAAAATAATTTTCCCGGGACTATAATATAAATGTTGAATATCGTGAAATTATCAAAGGGATTGGGATAGTTTTTTACCATGATTTCCGAAATTGGCTGAAAATCATCGATATTGACAAAATAACTACCCTTGTATAAAATATGGTTCTCTATCCATGGTTGTTGTCCTAAACAAGCCAATCCAATGCAACAATCTGCTTGAAAAATGAATTGAATTTCTTTTCCGGAAGGACTATATTGTGTATGTATGATTTGTGGATAAATGCATTCATCAAATATATGTATAATTTCAGGATTCAAAGGAAAAATTGGACCCCACTGGTCCATATTAAATATCCTACCCCATATATTCTTATGCAAGGTATCATTTTGATTTTGATTTACATCTGTACATGTCGAATATAATACAGTTATATCATTTGAAACTTCTTCGATGTAAATTGATGGCATGCTTGAAAAACCCATTTGAGGGTAGATCAGTACCGGGTCAGGTGGAATGACAGGTTCCCACATGGACCACGCAATATAATTGTAATCTTTGACCATCTCTGAATTTGGTAGGTTATAATAAGGTGGTGCCAGAGCATGTAAATGATTGGAGAATGGTTCCATATCCTGGTTCCAATAACCTATCCCATCACAATATGGATTTATATAAAATTCGTTTCCTGGTTGCAGGTGAGCAACGTTAGAGATTCCAAAGACAATATGCATTTCTCCATTTTCATTAATTTCAATGCTTGCCGAATTATCCACACAAAAAAATGTATCAGTGATGGTTGTGTTCCAGTTAAAAAATGGATACGGGTGATCCCAGACTATATATTTATCCCAGCTTTCTCCATTATCATCCGACCTCATGATAAACAGATCGTGCCATGCACTGGCAACCAATATGGCTACAGAACTTTCCTTAGCAGCAAGTACATAAGTGTCCGGATAAATAGCATGATAATTCTCAGACCCTGTTCCATTTAAGACTACAAAAGCCGGATCCCATGTCATGCCTCCATCCGATGATCGTGCATAAAGCAATGCCCTTTCCTGGTTTTGATATTCCTGGTTTGAATTAACAAATAAATGAATCACCTCATGGTTTGTACCGGATGTGATCACCCTGGGGAATCCAATATCGGGGCTGCCGGGAGGTCCTTCCAGGATTGTTTCAACCCATTCCCCGGTACCTTTATTTATTCTATTAAATAATATGACACCTTGCCCGTCAGCATCTGAAACGATGATTTCACCATTTACATCCCAGGGAGAATAGGAAGGCCATCCACTGCGGATTTCTTCAATTCTGGTCTCAGGTATATTTCCCCAGGCAACACCATCAAAATAATTATATCCTGTACCTCTGTCCTGAAATCCGGCAGGCATCATGCCCATTGTCCATGTTGCGCCAATTGATTCATCCGGATACCTATAAACTCTGTTGCCAAGAGATCCATATGATTGCAGATCGTAGTATGATATACCTATTAAAGTCTCATCCTGACCTGTTTCAAAATGTTTCTGAATAATTGGTGCAGACTTTGAAAACCTATGTCTTCTACTACCTGGGATCTGAAATTCTTCTTTAACCATGAAATCAATTACTGCAGGATTTTGTGCCAATGCTGTGAAATAAAAAAGAAGAGACAAGTAAAGGGTAATAATGACTTTCATGACTTAAGAATTAATTCTTATTGATTAATGGATTACAAATAACAAGATACAAAATATATTTCAATCAGTCAATAGTTAAAAAAGTTCATAAACTGTAAAAGGTTTTTAATAACCTGGATTGAATGATTTTTTTAAATTAATACAGAACATTATTCTATGTTACTCCTGAATAATTGGTTACTTTTTAGTATCTTGTACATTCAATACCAACACTACAACAAATGCGTATTGCCATCTTAGCCGATCCAATTGATAACCAGCAAGCTGGCATTCATCATTATACAATTGAATTTCTATCCAAACTCGCACATATCAAAACAGAAAATGAGTATTCCATCATACGGCTTTCTGAAAAAAATCCTATTC
>JAUWGC010000157.1 GCA_030606625.1 Bacteroidales bacterium
ATACGGGCAAGGCGGTTGGCCAATGATAAAAACGTATCTTCATCTCTGGCACCAAATGTAACAGCATTCAATAATTCTTTAAGTGTAACACTCTTCTTGCGTTCCAATGGCCGGCTATCTGTCTTTAAAGACTTTGTAACACCGATGGCATCCACGATCACAAAATGTGTTTTGGCTGATAAAGCAGATGGTGTTACCTGTTTCAGGTCATCAAAAGCAAGTGTCCGTGTGCCACGCCCCTTCATCTGTTCAAAGTAGTTACGGGATTTAACGTCACGCATAAAGAGTAAGCACTCTAATGGTTTAACATCCGTACCTGTTGCAATCATATCAACAGTTACTGCAATCCTTGGGTTATAGTCGTTACGGAACTGTGTTAATATGGATTTGGGATCTTCAATGGTTTTATATGTTACCTTTTTACAAAACTCATTACCCTCTGCAAACTCTTCCCTTACGATCTGTATGATGTCATCGGCATGGCTGTCGGTTTTAGCGAATATAAGCGTCTTGGGTATCTCATCCCGCCGGGGGAATATCTCAGGTAATTTATCACTGAACGTGCGTATAACATTCCGTATCTGGCTCACATTGACAATATCCTTGTCAAGTTGTTTGGCGGTATATTCCACATCCTCATCTAACTGTTCCCAACGCTTCTGCCTGGTAAGTTTATTACGCTTATCAACATACTCATTGGCTTCTATCTTACTGCCTTCCTTGGTGATCTTTGTTTCAATGGTATAAATCTCATAACCAACGTTGACAACCATCCGCAACAGCTTCCTCGTGCGTGTACTCACTTACAACGTTCTCGTTAAAGAAACCAAACGTGCGCATATCCGGTGTTGCTGTCAGGCCGATAAGGAAAGCATCGTAATAATCCAGTACCTGTTTCCACAGGTTGTAGATAGAACGATGGCACTCATCAATAACGATAAAATCGAAGAAATCAACAGGCACTTTGGGATTATATACAACTGGAACAGGCTCCCTGATAAGGGGTGTTTCGTAGGGATGGTCATGCTCCAGGGATTCATCCATTTCTTCATCCTTCAGGATAGAATACAACCGCTGTATGGTGCTGATACAAACCTGGCTGTCCCTGGCCACGTATCGTGATTTCAAACGTTGAACATTATACAACTCAGTGAACTTTCTGTTGTCATCCGTTGGGATATATTTCATGAACTCCTGTTCGGCCTGTTCACCAAGGTTCTTTGTATCCACCAGGAACAAAACACGTTTTGCATCTGCAAATTTCAACAAACGGTATATGAAGGTAATGGCCGTAAAAGTCTTGCCACTGCCCATAGCCATCTGTATCAGTGCACGTGGCCTATTCTGTTTGAAAGACTGTTCAAGTTTGTTTATTGCTTTGATCTGGTAATTACGTAAGCCTTCCGGGTCAAGCTTAGGGATGTCTTGCAGCCTTGTACGTAAGGATTTCGGTTTTTTAAGCCAATCGGCAAAGGTGTCGGGACGATGGAAGGAGAATACTTCTCTTGAACGTGGTCTGGGATCTGTCAAATCCGTGAACCGTGTCAATACGCCTGTACTCTCATACACAAATGGCAACGGTTCATTGTCAAAATACTTGAGTTTGCTCTTTGCATAATCCTCTGACTGTTTTTCAGTTGCTGTTAGCCGGTGTCCTTCCTCTTCCTTCTTTGCTTCGATTACCCCTGCAGGTTGGCGATCAACAAACAGAACATAGTCCGCAAAACCAACATCTGTTTGATATTCCCGGATAGCAATGCCCTGTCCGGCACTAAAATTTATTTGTTTCTTGTTCTGAACGATCCATCCGGCATCGGTGAGCATCTTGTCGATTTGGGTTCTGGCTTGTTGTTCAGGGGTGAGATTGGGCATACCTAACTTTTAAGGAATATATTAAGTAAAAATCACTACCATCTGGAAGACAAAGGTAATAAAACTATGTAAAGTATAATATATGAAGGTGTAACGACGATTTTAAAATTATCAATTTGAAATTATAACGCCTGCAATTGTATACTTGCCAGAAAAGAATCATTAATTCTGGTAAGACAGTTCTTCTGATAATTATGTCATTTGTTTGCTAGCCTGATTATTCGTGAACAGTGATCACCCATCCATTCGGACTAGCTCTACCTCATACGGGTTCACTTTGCCGACTGTCGACTGTCTACTTTCTACTGTCGCCTTTTAATTGTGATTTGTAAAATGATTGATTAAATTTGACCTGTTTAGTATCGTAAATTTATTTAATAATGAAAAAGATCATCAGTACCGATAAAGCGCCGCAGGCCATCGGCCCATACAGCCAGGCTGTTGAAATAAATGGTACTTTGTTCATTTCCTGCCAGGTTCCTATCGATCCGCTAACCGGAAAAATTGTCGAAGGTGGTATCAGGGAGCAAACAGAGCAAGTGATGAAGAATATTGGTGCCATCCTGGAATCAGCAGGTTATTCTTTTACCGATGTGGTAAAATCCACATGTATGTTGGATGATATGGATAATTTTAAGGCAATGAACGAGATTTATGCGAAGTATTACGTAGAGAACCACCCGGCCAGGGCAGCATACGGTGTCGTGAAATTACCCTTGGGTGCTCTCATAGTAATAGAAACAATAGCAGTAAAATCAGAGTTATGAAAAAACGAATTATTGTCCTTATCATTTTTTATTTTTCAGGATTTCCCTTTCTTATGTCTGATGAAGGGATGTGGATACCTTTATTTCTTGACGAGCTTAATGAAAAAGAAATGCAAAGCATGGGTATGAAGATCTCTGCTGAAGATATATACAGTATTAATCATTCGAGTCTGAAAGATGCAATTGTGATATTCGGAAGGGGATGTACGGCGGAGATAATATCAGATGAAGGATTGATCCTGACCAATCACCATTGTGGTTATGGGCTTATTCAACGGCACAGTTCGCTTGAACATGATTACCTCACCGATGGTTTCTGGGCTATGGATAAACATGAAGAACTTTCTAATCCCGGCCTGACCGTCACATTACTGGTCAGGATGGAAGATGTCACTAAAAGTGTTTTGGAAGGAATAACAGATGACTTAAGTGAAGCAAAAAGAGATTCCATCATCAAAAGTCATATTGAAGTGATTAAAGAAGAAGCTGTTGACACCACCCATTATAAGGCAAAAGTTAAATCCTTCTTCTACGGTAACCAGTTCATTTTATTCGTTAATGAGGTTTTTGAAGATGTCAGGCTTGCCGGTGCACCACCTTCCAACATCGGGAAATTTGGAGGTGACACGGATAACTGGATGTGGCCAAGGCATACGGGTGATTTTTCAATTTTCCGGATATATGCTGATTCTAATAATATGCCTGCAAAATATTCAAAGAATAATGTCCCCTATAAACCTAAAGCCCATATTCCCATTTCATTAAAAGGTATCGAGGAAGATGACTTTACATTTGTATTTGGATATCCCGGTTCCACACAGCAATATTTTCCTTCATTTGCTGTCAAATTGCTTTGTGAAATTAAGAATCCGGTCCGGATCAGGCTCAGGGGGAAACGAATTGATGTAATGAACCGGTATATGAATAATGACCTTGTGAGAATACAGTATTCTAGTAAGTTAGCCGGTGTGGCCAACGGATGGAAAAAATGGATTGGTGAGAACATGGGAATTGTAAGGTTGGATGCTATTGACAAAAGAAGGGAACAGGAAAATGAATTTCAGCAATGGACCAATAGTCAACCGGAAAGAACTGATAAATATGGAAATCTTCTTGCGGCTTTTGAAGAAACATACGGACAACTTGAACCACTTGAATTATCATTGACATATCTCTTTGAAGCCGGCCTTGGCATTGAGATTGTTAATTATTCTCTTGGGTTCAGAAGATTGCTTGAAGCAAGTAAACAGAAAAACGGGAAGGAACAGATCCGGGAACTTGTTGATCAATATAA
>JAUWGC010000041.1 GCA_030606625.1 Bacteroidales bacterium
TGGTCTCATATACTTTCTGGCCCACCAGATTTGTAACTTCAAGGCTCAGTTCAGCCGGTTGTTCGAGGGTTACATTAACAATTGAAGTATTGTCAAATGGGTTTGGATAATTTTGTGATACATTATCTTCTGACAATACTACTTCTTCTTCGACACCGATAAGTTCGTAT
Source organism: Bacteroidales bacterium (assembly GCA_030606625.1). Lineage (GTDB taxonomy): Bacteria > Bacteroidota > Bacteroidia > Bacteroidales > B18-G4 > JAUWGC01. The sequence continues at coordinate 171 of JAUWGC010000041.1, forward strand.
TTTGGTACTGTGCCGTACATAAACTTGTTTTCCTGATAAGGATGATCATCATCAAGCGCAAGGCCGGGAGTTACATCACACATATAGAAGTAATGAATGTTATCATCTGTTAGGGTAGGTAGTTGAGGATAAATACATTCATCAAAGATATGTACAATATCACCTGACAGATCAAAGAAATCACCCCACTCACCATTAGCATAAGCACGTGCCCACATATGCTTATAATTAACCAGGCCATTTTCATAGGTTTCCGTTGTTGAAGCAAAGATTGCAAACCTGTCACCATATTCATCAACTGTGATTGTGGGAAAGGTAGATGGGCCAAGTGAACGGTAAGACAGGATATTATCAGTAGTGACATTAGGCCAGCCATTAAGATGAATTTCCCCATCACCATCAACATCCTGCATCCAGCCAATGTAATTGTAATCTTCAATCATCTCAGAGTTAACATAGCCATACTGCGGAGGAGCAAGAGCATTAAGGTCGTTACTGAATCCTGGCATCTCATCATTCCAATAACCCACACCATCTACAAATGGATAATAGTTATAGGTAGTACCTACACTCCAGTGCGCTACCCTGGTGATACCAAACACAACATGAGCTATGCCATCGTAATCTATTGTGATCTGGGCTGAATTGTCACATGCAAACATTGTATCAGCAATAGTAGTATTAAAGTCAAAGAAAGGATAAGGATGTTCCCAGACAATAACTTTTTCCCAGGTATCCCCGTTGTCATCTGATCTCATATAGAACAGGTCATTCCATGCACCACCGACAAGTATTGTAACAACATTGCCATGTGCATTTATGCCATAAGCATCGGCTTGAAATTCAAAGTAGTAATCAGCACCCATACCATCAAGGATAACATTCTGCGGATCCCATGTTGCGCCTCCATCATCTGAGCGTGAGTAAATCAATGCTCCAGGTTGTCCTGCATATTCCACATATGAGTGAACGATCAGATGAACATATTCATTATTCGGGCCACTGGTAGTCATCCTTGGCCATGTCAGGTCATTTTCAATACCGGCAGGGCCCAGGAAATTTTGCTGTGTCCAGGTGCCTGTACCTTTTGTTGGGCGCCACATAAATTCGAGACTTGTCACACCATTGTGGGCACAGGTAACTTCACCATCACCCCAGGGTGCAATATTAGGCCATCCACATCTAAGGTCTTCAAGTCTTAGATCAGGGATCGGTCCCCATTCTGTGCCATCGTAAAAGTTGTAGCCAGTACCCCTGTCCGGGAATGATGTAGCTTCTTCACCATAAATCCAAACCCCGGCCATGGTGCCATCATCCCACCTGTAAAAACGGTCCTGGATCAGTGTGTTTGACCACAGATCATAATAAGACATACCGATCTGGTGTTCATTCGGAGGCCATTCTCTTACATTATTAGCATTTGTAGCAGGAAGAATAAGATTCGTAAGATTTTCCATAGTAATATTACGTTCAGTCTTCACTGTCATATTGAGCACATCTTTCGATACACTGGTGGCATTTTGAGAATACCCCAACAGCCCAATACATAAAACCAAGCTTAATAGTAAAAAGTTTTTCATGATTAATTTTTTTAGTTAAACAATATTAAGTTTCATGGGTGAAATGCAAATATATAAAAATATTTAGATGAAAATGAAAATATTTCTGAATAAAAATAGTGTCTGATTTGTAGACAATTTAAAACTAAAAACCGTTGCATAGCCTTACGAAATGTTATCTTCTTGATGCCTTATTCATTCAGTGCATATAAATTCCATATATTTGTACCAGAATCTGTTGGGAATACTGTGAGAAAAATCCATATACTCATTATAAAGTCATATATTGGACCACTGGTGATAACATTTTTTATCGCCGTGTTCGTCCTGTTGATGCAGTTCCTCTGGAAATATGTAGATGATATGGTTGGAAAAGGCCTTGAATGGTATATCATTGCAGAACTGCTGTTTTATGCCTCTTCAACGTTCGTTCCACTTGCTTTACCATTGGCAATCTTGCTTTCTTCCCTGATGACTTTTGGCAACCTAGGGGAACATTATGAACTGGTTGCCATGAAAGCTGCGGGTATCTCATTGTGGAAAATCATGAAGCCATTGATCGTACTTTCAGTAATGATCAGTGCATTTGCATTTTATTTTTCCAATAACATACTTCCTGTTGCCAACTTAAAATTCAAATCACTTTTGTATGATGTCAGAAAACAGAAACTTGCATTCGATATCAAGGACGGCATTTTTTACAGAGGCATGGATGAATATGTAATGCGTATCGGGAAAAAAGATAAGGATGGTGAAATCATCCATGACATAATGATTTACAATCATACCAGCAAACGCGGTAATGTTGACCTTACGGTGGCTGAATCGGGATTAATGGAATCAACACATGATGGACGGTATCTGGTATTCACCTTATACAATGGATATAACTACCGGGAAAACATTGACCAAAAAGACCATAATAAAACCAAACCTTTTCAGAAAATAAAATTCAGGGAGGAGATTCGCCGATTTGACTTATCTGCTTTCGAGCTGACAAGAACAAATGAAGAATTGTTTAAGAATAATTACCAGATGCTGAACATTTCCCAGTTAAACTTAGCCATTGACTCCCTGAATAAATCATATGACCTGAGAAGAAAAATATTTGCTGATGATTTTTTCAGGTATTACTTTTTTTATAACCTTATTGATACATTTGACTATAAGAGGCTTGACACATTACCTTATCATCCATTTGACATCACCAGAATATATGAAAACAAAGCCGAGTTATCAAGTATTATGAACCTGGCATTGAATCAGGCCAGAAACAGAAAACAAAAGCTTGAAGCTATCCGTAATATTTCTGAAGCGCACAATACATGGATCATCAAACATAAAATAGTACGGCATAAAAAGTTCACTTTATCTTTTGCCTGTTTGATACTTTTTTTCATCGGTGCACCCCTGGGAGCAATTATCCGAAAAGGCGGTTTTGGCTTACCGGTTGTTATTTCAATTGTATTCTTTGTATTTTATCATATTATTTCAATTACCGGAGAAAAATCCGCTTTAGCTGGTGCAATCAATGTAAGTTATGGTATGTGGATTGCCTCTGTTATCTTATTACCTCTGGGAATATTCCTCACATATAAAGCTGCTTCCGATTCCCCGTTACTGAATACAGAATCCTGGAATAAAATTTTCAGGAAGGTTTTTCGTAAAAAAAAGGAGACTCATTGATTACGACGTGTCCTTTCCCAGGTACCCGACCTGACAGGTTTCAGAGAACGACAGAAACCAATGAGGAGAGCCAGGTTCATTGCGTAAAAATGTGTGATCAGCCGGATTGCTTTAATATGAATACCTGCTTGTTGTAACAACCTGTCAAACAAGGGAGTCAATAAAAGTAATAATTGTATAATGAACAAAACCAGGTAGATATTACTAAACATAGCCAGGTACAAATTTGAAACGAAGGCAAGAATGATAAAAAAGGGGCCCAGCCATCTGAGTACCTTATGGGATAAAAAGCAAAATCCTACTTTTTTGACCAGCAATAAATGAGAAAAGGTCCGCAGGTTCTGCATATTGCCTGTTGCTATCCGTACTTTCCTTCCGAATTCGTCAGCTAAATTATTAGAAACATCCTCGTATACTCTTGCGTTCAAATCATTAATTGCCTTCTTCCCTCTTTCAAATATCCTCATATTGATATAAAAATCATCAACAAGGTAGTTTGAAGGCACCTGTGTATAATCCTCCTTCCGGATAGCATAACATCCGCCAAAAGGCCCCATCATAGCCCCCCATAACCTGCCCTCCATATTTTTTATCCGGACCTCCCTGGAAATATATGCTTTTTCCTGAAAAGAAATTCCTTCTTTTTTCATTCCCCTGTTAACCATATTGGTATCAACAAGGCCTATATCTTCATTCTTGAAATGCCTGACCAAATTAAATAATGTATTCCGGTCAAAAAATACGTTTGCATCTGTCAATACAAGAATAGTTCCTCTGGCTTTATTAACAAGGTCATTTACAACATTACCCTTGCCTCTTCTATCTTCAAAGGAATAAAAATGCAACGACGGGTACCGGGCAACGAAAGAACTTACAATTTCATTGGTACTATCCGTTGACGCATCAGAACCTATCAGCACTTCATATTTATCAGCCGGATAATTACTTTTGTAGATACTTTCTATTTTTTCTGCAATAACTTCATCCTCATTAAATGCTGAAATAACAACAGATACAAATGGCAAATTATCTTTCATGCCGTATACGTGGGTATTATCTTTTCTTGAATATGATAAGGCTTTCAAAAGTAAGGGATAGAAGAGATATGTGTGGAATATCAGTATAACGGAAATCCAAAATATAATCTCAAAAGCCATCACAGGTATTTATTATAAAAATCAAGCAATGCAGAAGTAATAACCAAATTATTAAAATCCTTTCTGACAAAAAGCGCTGCTTGCTTGCCAATCGCATCAAATTTATCAAAATTATCCAAGAGGTTTTCAATTTCTTCAATAAATTTTTCAGGTGTATCAGCAATCAGAATATGTTTGCCATTGATGCAATTTATCCCTTCGGCACCAATAGAGGTTGAAACGATGGTTTTACCCAAAGCCATTCCTTCAATGATCTTAATCCTCAGGCCACTACCGGATAATAATGGCACCACCATGATTGCTTTTCTATTCATAAATGCATAAGCATCTTCCACCTCTCCCAGAAAAAAAACATTTGGAAGATCAATTTGCCTTATTTTTTCAGGAGCATTCCTCCCTGCAATAAAAAATTTCAATCCGGGATGATTGATATTCAGCTTTTCCCAAACATTTTCCAGGAACCAAAACAAACCTTCCTGATTAGGGCCCCAGTCCAGTGCACCAATATGAAACAGTGAAGGAAACTCTATTGCACTCCTGTCAGTTTTAATTTCTTCGATAAAAATACCAGATGGAGCAACATGGATTGGAAGACTGCAGCCCAGTTTAATGAACTCTCCTGCATCGCGCAGGGTTATCGGAACCATCAGGTCATAGGAATTCAGATAAGATAATTCCATCTTTCTGATCCGCTTTGCCAGATTCAACAAATACCATTTTTTTAATCCATAGTTTTGACGGGCTGTTCTTATCCAAATTTCGTATTCAATATTATGAGCGCGCATAACAACAAGAGCTTTGGAGGATTTTTTTATAATTGGCAGGTATGGGGCCAGGTATAATCCCTCAAGTTGTATGATATCAAAATGTTGTTTATCCAGTATTTCCACAAGCAAATTTTCATAAGCCCGGGAAATAAATCTTTCTGCATTATATGGTTTTTTTGAAATCAGTAAATTGATCAAAGCTTTATGTAGCCGAATATCAGTATTAATATTAGCCGCCAGAAACACTATAGACTCTTTTAAATCCGCAGGTATTTGTTCAGGATCAAAATAATGCTTGGAAGTATTCATTGCCAGCACGATTACTTCATGGCCCAGCTCTGCAAAAGATCTTGCCATATTTAAAGTTGCGATAGAACCACCATCTTTCGGAGGATAAGGCAGCTTATTGGCTAAAAGCAGGATTTTCATGCATTATAAGGATTTGCAGAAGTTAGCAAAGATAATCCTAAATTTATTCATCCCAATAAATTTATCCTGACAGATCAGATTACTTTAGAAATAACAAATTCATTATATATATAATCCCGCACCTGTAGGAATAAAAATTTTGCCCTGAACGGCCAATAAACCTGAAATTTGGCTACATTTGTCCAATATTTTTTCAAAAGAAAGAAGTACAAAATATTTTAATTTTGTGCACCTAATAACTTATAACGCGAAGCTAACAACAACTATTTTATTCAGGTTAAAGAAAATCATGCAAAAACCATCAATACCAAAAGGAACCCGGGATTTTTCACCTGTCGAGATGGTGAGAAGAAATTATATTTTCGATACCATAAAAAGTGTGTTTCAGAATTATGGATACCTTCCTATTGAAACACCAGCTATGGAAAACTTGTCCACCTTATTGGGCAAATATGGTGAAGAAGGTGATAAACTTTTATTTAAGATTCTTAATTCCGGGAATTACCTCTCCGGGATTAAAGATGAAGAATTACAGACCGGAAAAATCAATACTATATCCCGGAAAATTTCTGAAAAAGGTTTAAGATTTGATTTGACTGTCCCTTTTGCCCGTTATGTTGTGCAGTACCGCAATGAGATCACCTTTCCCTTTAAACGCTACCAGATTCAACCTGTTTGGCGTGCAGATAAACCACAAAAGGGTAGGTATCGTGAATTTTACCAGTGTGATGTTGATGTGATAGGCAGTAGATCCATGTTAAATGAAGTTGAGCTGATATTGATCATTGATGACGTTTTTGATAAACTCAATATTCCATCACTGGTCAAAATCAATAACCGGAAGATATTAACAGGAATAGCAGAATATATCGGAGAAGCTAATAAAATCACTGATTTAACCGTAGCTATTGACAAATTGGAAAAGGTAGGCCTGGATAATGTCAATGAGGAACTTGCTCAAAAAGGTCTTTCCCGAAAGGCCATCGACAAACTTCAACCCATTATCAAAATGAAAGGCAAACTAAAGGAAAGATTTTCTTCCCTTAAAGAAACCCTTAAGGATTCAAAAAACGGTATTGAAGGTATTAATGAGACAATGACTATCATGTGTTATTTGAAAGACCTGAAAATAAAAGCAAAATTTGATCTTGACCTGACCCTGGCACGTGGACTTGATTATTATACCGGTTCGATCATTGAAGTAAAAGCAAAAGACATCAATATTGGCAGTATTTGTGGAGGAGGTCGTTATGATGACCTCACGGGGATCTTCGGTTTGCCTGATATCTCAGGCGTTGGAATATCATTTGGCGCTGACAGGATTTATGATGTAATGAATGAACTGAACCTTTTCCCGGAAACACAACAAGCTACCACACAGTTAATGTTTGTCAATTTTGGCATAGAAGAAGAAAAATACTGCATGCCGATCCTGCAAGAAATCCGGAAAGCAGGTATCAATACTGAAATCTTCCCGGAAGCTGCCAAAATGAAAAAACAAATGACCTATGCCAATAATAAACGAATTCCTTATGTTGTGCTGATCGGTGAAAATGAAATGCAACAGGGTAAGGTTACATTAAAGAATATGGAAACAGGAATACAGGAACAATTTGAAACCGGTAAATTATTACCAAAAATTATCGAAAATTTTTCAAATAAATAATAATCAATAATATAGGAGATTAAACAATGACATTAATCATAAAAGGTTCGGGACTTACCATTGAAGATATTGTCAGGGTAGCCAGGAATAAACAAAAAGTTGAATTACACCCTGAAGCTGTTGACAGGATTAATGCCTGCCGTACAATGCTAGAAAAAAAGATCAAAGCTCATGAGATCATGTATGGGGTCAATACCGGTATTGGGGAATTTTCAGAGGTCGTATTGTCCGATGAACAGATAGAGGATTTTCAGAAATACCTGGTATACAATCATGCTGCTGGTATTGGTGAGCCCATGCCAATTGATTGGGTCAGGGGAGCTATGCTTGGCAGGATCAACGTTCTTGCACACGGCAATTCAGGATGCCGGCTTGAAATCGCACAAACACTCGTCGAAATGCTTAATAAGGGTGTTACACCATCGGTTTGCACCAAAGGATCTGTAGGTGCTTGTGGTGATCTGGCTCCCATGTCACAAATTGCCCTTTTGATGCTTGGTGAAGGTAAAGCTTATTATAAAGATGAACTTCTTGAAGGTAAAGAAGCCCTGGACAGGGCAGGTATCCCTGTTCCGGGACTCAAGGCCAGGGACGGACTTGCTACGATCAACGGTTCAAATGTCCTTACAGCTATGAGCGCATTATTTCTATATGATACCAATAAATGGGTGAACCAGGCAGAAATTGCCGCAGCTATGTCATTGGAGGCATTAAAAGCCAACATGAGGCCTTATACACCAAAATTACATGAAATCAGGGGATTCGCCGGTGCTATAAGAACCGCAAAAGCTATAAATAAGCTTATTGAGGGGGGAGACCTTAAAGAAGGTAAGGTTAAATGTAAGGTTCAGGATGCCTATTCCATGCGTTCAACCCCACAAGTGATCGGCGCTGCACATGATGCTTTAGCATACGCACGATCACAGGTCGAAATAGAGTTGAATGGTGTCGGTGACAATCCTGTGTTTTTCCCTCAGGAAAATATGCAACTGTCAGGTGCTAATTTCCAGGGTTCACCGGTCTCTCTGCCCATGGATATGGCCGGCGCAGCTGTTACTATGGTCAGTGTGATGTCTGAAAGAAGAATGAACCGGTTAAACAATCCCGCATTAAGCGTAGGTTTGCCTGCATTCCTGACCAAAGGAGCAGGAATGTTCTCCGGACTAATGCTTAGCCAGTATACTGCCGACATGCAGATCGTTGAACAAAGAATACTATCTATGCCGGCATCCATACAATCAATTCCTGCTGCTGCAGACCAGGAAGACTTTGTATCAATGGGCATGAATACTGCACTCAAGAATTTCCAGATACTTGATAATGCATATGGCATCCTGGGAATCGAAATAATGGCCGCTGCACAAGCTTTGGATTTCAGAGAATATAAATTTGGAAAAGGCGTCACAAAAGCAAAGGAAATTGTCAGGAAATACGTAGATTTCCTTGATATAGACAGACCTTTATATGACGATCATAATAAAATGAAGGAACTTGTAATATCCTGTGAGATCCTTAATGAAGTGGAGAAGGTGGTCGGAAGCCTTGAATAGTATTGGGCAATAAAAATTCATGGAAGAAGAAAAATATCAAAATTTTCCGGAACAACCTCGAAAAAAACCGGAGTTATTAACCATTCTGTGTATCCTGACCTTTATCGGAAGCGGCTTTGGTGCCTTTTCTTTTCTCATGATAACAATGTCATATGAAGAATCCATGGCAGTGCTTAAGGAATCACATTTTAACCTGCCTGGAATTGAAATGTTCCTATCAGCAAATTATGGTTTTTTTCTGACCGGGACAATTCTTTATTCTACCTCTCTGCTTGGTGCAATTCAAATGTGGAAATTGAGAAAAATTGGCTTTCATCTGTACGTTATAGCTCAAATTCTGCTTATATTCATGCCAATGGTTTATATCAAGTCATATGGGTTTCCGATCATTGATCCTATAATTACAGCAACGTTTATATTCTTTTATTCGCGAAATCTGAAATATATGTCTTAAATTTATACCTGACTTATTCATACAGAAGATAAAAGATAAAAGACAAAAGACAAAAGTAATGTTAAAGGTTAATAACTCATATCGTCAAAGACCTCTCGGATTATCGATCCTGTGTATGATCGCTTTCGTATATTACGGACTGCTAACTTTGGTATTTTTAAGCGGATTAATTTTTTCAACAGGAATAAATGACATAATAAATACTTATATCCAGCAATACGAACTATCCCGATCAAGATTATTACTGATTAACCTGGTTGCTTCTTTTCTATTCGGAATATCTTTTTGGGGAATATATAAACTGTGGATACTGAAACGGGGTGGGTTCTATATATTGCTAACATCCAGCACCTTGCTGATTATTTCACAATTAGTACAAGGTGCAATTAACTGGTTTTACCTGATTGTTGCCGTGATCTTTATATTGCTATTCGGTATTTATTTTAAAAGACTGAAATTCAAAAAAACATAATTAAATCCTCATAATCAGAGGATATTATGTGTGTTATTAACAAAAATATGTTTGCATTATTGAAATTTTTGTTATATAATTGTAAAAATAATTGTTTATTTTAATTTTTTTTTATTTTTGCGTATTGAAAATATATGAAAACAAATAACCGATTCATTTATTAACTAAAATCATTTTGTTATGAAAAAAACAATTTTTACTTTATTAATTGCGATTTGTGCAGTAGCTTTAGTTAATGCACAAGACTTAACATCAAAAAAAGGTGTTCCGATTTTACCCCAGGAAGGTGACTGGTCAATTGGCATCGACGCTTGCCCATTCCTGGAATACGCTGGTAGTCTGTTTAGAGGAGGAGGAGATTACAATGGAGTCAATCCAGCTCCAATATTTAACTACAGATATCCATCCCAGATGCCTTATACTATTTACGGAAAATACTTTAAAGATGCCCAGACTGCCTACAGGGCTTATTTTCGCCTTGGCTATTGTTCATTTACCATAAAACACCTCACCCCTGAAGATGCATCGACAGCAGATCCAGTGGCAACTGTTGAAGATAAATGGACCAACTCTGAAACATCAATTACTTTAGGATTTGGTATAGAAAAAAGGAGAGGCCATGGCCGTGTACAAGGTATCTATGGCGCTCAGGTTTTCATAGCCTACATGGCTGAAAAAGACAAATATACATACGGCAATTCTTATGTAGCTGACCGTGCAGGTATGTGGTGGGATTTTGATGAAAATGATTATTTTGATAAAAATACACCCAGGCCAACTGAATATAAATATGGTTCAACTTTCGGACTTGGTGTGGAAGCATTCGTTGGCGTTGAATATTTCTTCGCTCCCTGCATGTCTCTTGGCGGTGAATTCGGTTGGGGTATCCAATTCCAATCAACAGGAACAGGTGAATATACATATGAATTTTGGCAGGAAGAGGCTGTAAAAGAAAAAACTTTTGAGTCAGGTGGCGCTAGTTTATTCTGTATCGATACTGATAACTGGTATGGTGCAATCACCTTAAACTTCTTCTTCTAAGAAATAGTACAATTAACAGAAAAGCCATCCGTACGGATGGCTTTTTTTTATTGTATTGTATCCAGTATCAAAATCAGGCTATCCCTGAAAGCTATAAAATCATCTAAAAATATTGAATCTACCGGCCTGACAGGCGGAGATTTAACCTTTAACGGATCCAAAGGCCGGCCATTCCGGTAAAACCTGAAATCCAGATGTGGGCCTGTGGCTAAACCGGATCTTCCAACAAAACCGATAACTTGTCCCTGTTTGACATAAACTCCCTTCTTGATTCCCTTTCCATAAGATGACAAATGCATATAGGTTGTAGAATACGTACCATTGTGCCTGACCTTTATCACTCTTCCTCCCTGTCCGTTCCAGCCAACAAATGTAACAACCCCATCACCAACAGACATTACTGGTGTTCCTTTTGCCGCTGCATAATCAACACCCAGGTGCGGACGCCTGATCTTTAATATAGGATGCAACCTGCTATAGGAATATCTTGAGCTTATACGCTTATATCTTAAAGGAGCTTTCAGGAAAGCACGGCGCATACTTTCCCCTTTATCATCAAAATAATCACCTAAAGTATCCTGCATAAAATGAAAAGCATAATAATCATGGTCAAAGTGGTTAAAAACAGCTGTTATTACTTTTCCAATACCAATATATTGATCATCTACATAAAGTTTCTCATATATGACTTTATATCGGTCACCTTCCCGGATGTCAAAAAATTCAATGGTCCAGGCAAAGATATCTGAAAGTTCATTGGCCAGATTGGGATCCTTTCCATTGTCAACCATAGCATTCCATAAAGAAGTCTCTATAATTCCATTTTCAGTGGCAATAACTTTTTTAATCTCTTTTCTGTCTGTATAAATATTTATGGTATCCCGGAAATCATAAACAACATAATCTGCAGGTGATATTTCATATACAAAGAACAGCACATCATTTAGCGAATCATTAGTTGATATCACACAATAAGAATTGCCTGTCCGCATTTTTCTTACATCAAAAACCTTTTTTGATTTCCTGGCCATTAGATCGATTCTGGCATAATCAACATGGAAATTTTGTAAAATATCAGCCAGGAATTGATTTCTCTTTATTTTATCCTTATGAATTACTAAAGAATCAACAATAATACCATATTCATATTCATGAACAACGTTTTCAGTTATGTCGGTTCCTTCTTCAATTTCCTGTTCTTGTTGTTCTGTTGCAACTGTTAGTCCAATAACAATAATTCCGGCAACCACCATCAAAAGAATATCAATAATCTTATTACTCATAAATAATAACCGATTAAGATTCAGGGTATAAAGTCAGAAAACCATTATTAATAATTAGATAGATTGCTTTTCACTGGTCACTGATCACTAGTCACTGGTCACTGTTCATTCGACTCCATAAAGTTAATGATAAATTAATTCAACAGACTTAACACCCGAATTTTTTTACAAAATAAATTCAATCCGGCAACCAAAAGAAAAAGGCCCGTTCAGCGATACCGGGTAAATTTTAGTTGAGCCTTTTCCCATGCTGTTTTTATACACAAATTTCCCAATAACAAAACCCCATACAGCGCTAAAAAGAACATCTGAGGCCCAGTGTTTAACGTCATAAATCCTTGATAGACTGACACAGCTAGCCAGGGTGTATGCAAGGACCGGCACCCAGATCGTTTCTTTATATGCCGAGGCATAAACCGTTGCAACCGCAAATGAAGAAGATGTATGTTTTGAAGGAAATGCAACATACTTAAAAGGTGCAAAAGGCCCTTCCCAAAACTTTGGATCCGGGGGATCATCCTGATATGGCCTGTGGCGGTGTGTGAGGTGTTTAACAACCTCTGTAAACACTGCAGTAAGAATAAATGCCTTAAAACCGGTAAGTGCTACACTTTCCACCTTTAAATTCCCGGCTATCCTGCCATACACATAAAATCCTCCCATTAGTGGAATGGTGATCAATCCTTTTCCCATCGGATCAAAAAAGTACTTTGAAAAATTGTCCAGCGAAGTGGCCTGGTTTCTTTGAAACATCTCATTGATCTCTTCATCATAACAATAGACAAGAACCGTGGCACCAGTAGCTGTTGCAGCCACCAGCCAGTTTTTCCAATCCCACCGGAATGGTGCGGAAACAATACCCCTGGTATCGGTCCAGTATGATTTTAAATAATACTTGTCGAATTTAACAGGCTGAAATTCAATATCGGATGGTTGTGACAAAGAATTCTGCAGGAAAACAACCAAAGATAAAACGAGAAGAATATGCTTTTTAATATCCAAAATGATCAAATATTATTCTTTAGTTTTAGCTTCATTCCAGAATACATCCATTTCCTGCAACGACATATCAAAGAGTGACTTCCCCTGCCGCCGGGCCTTTTCTTCAAGATATTGAAATCTTTTGATGAATTTTTTATTGGTTCTTTCAAGTGCATCCTCAGGGTTGACATCGATGAATCTCGCATAATTCACCAGGGCAAATAACAAATCGCCAAATTCATGCTCAATATTTTCCTTATTGCTGTTTTTATCCATTTCATTTTTCAATTCTCCAAGTTCTTCCTGTATCTTTTCCAATACCTGACCGGGATTATCCCAGTCAAACCCAACACCACTAGCTTTTTCCTGAATACGATAGGCCTTCACTAAAGGAGGAAGGGACTTGGGGACACCTCCCAACACTGATTTTCTGCCCTCATTTTCTATTTTGATCTTTTCCCAGTTATCTTTCACTTCTTCAGCACTCGCGACCTCAACATCCCCATAAATATGGGGGTGCCGTGTGATCAGTTTCTCATTAATATAATTCAATACATCACCTATATCAAAAGCCTTTTTTTCAGATGCGATTTTGGCATAAAAAACCACATGGAGGATCAAGTCACCTAATTCATTCTTAATGCTTTCAAGATCATTTTCAATAATGGCATCTGATAATTCATATGTTTCTTCAATAGTCAGATAACGTAAGCTCTGTAATGTCTGTTTCTTGTCCCATGGACACTTCTTCCTCAACTCATCCATGATTTCTAACAGACGCCTGAAAGCTTTTAATTTTTCCTCCATCATAATAATTTTTAATAAAGATAAGTATTAATTCCAGAACTTTATTTTTTTTAAATTTGCCTGAAGCGAATAACATCTGATTATCCCGGGCTTAAATAAACTATATCTTCAACCCAAAATTACAGACATTAAAATTGCTATTTAATAATTTATTAAACAAGCCAAAGTATAAACCACATTTCAAAAAGCTATTGTTTGGATTATTTGTGGTGGCAATCATTTGTATTTCAGCCCACTCTTCAAAAGCACAACACGAACATAAAAGGCTTGCATCGAATCTCATCCTTGAAGGCCATGCGTACTATGGATTTCTGATACCACATCATATAGAGATGGAGATATTCAATAGCCATTTTCCTGCATTTGAGATTTCAATTACAAAACTAACACATGGCAGAACAAGGTGGGAATATATGTATAATTATCCCTTCGTTGGCATCGGTTACTGGTATTCAGATATTGGCAGATCACCTTATTTAGGCAGTGCGCATGCTATTTTCCCTTATATTAATTTCCCGCTGACCAGGAAAAAAGACATCCAATTATATTTCAGGACAGGCCTTGGTATTGGTTACATGACCAAGCGGTTTCACCGGCTGGATAATTATAAAAATGTCGTCATCGGGTCCCATATCAATGTAGCTATCAGTTTATTGCTTGAATTAAAGAAAAGGATTGGCGAACAATTCATTTTATCAGCAGGAATTGGGTTCAACCATTTTTCCAATGGTTCTATGAAAACCCCTAACTATGGCATCAATATTCCAAGTATCAGCGCAGGTATAGCCTACCGGCTTTCCAAGGAAAACCCGTACTTTAAGCAAAAATTACTTCCGGAGCTGAGGCCTTTTGAATTTGACGGAAAAAAATCGGTTGACCTTGATGTTACAGCGGCTTTTGGATATAAAGACATGAGATCGGAAATTGGCGGGAGATATGTTATTTTTACAACATTTGCAAACTTGCTAAAGCCTACTACCTTTAAAAGCAAGTACGGAATAGGACTGGATATCTCATATGACGGAACCGATGAACAGCTTATCTTAAAAGAATATCATGATACGATTGACAATAAGATAAAACTGGTTCAAACAGGACTAAACCTTGCGTATGAATTAAACATATCAAAAGTGTCTTTTATTGCAAATCTTGGAATTTACCTTACAAGTAAATATAAAGGTGATGGAATTATTTATGAAAAACTGGCCTTGCAATACAAAATATCAGACCATCTTTTCACCAGTATTACTTTAAAAGCTCACGCAGGAAGAGCTGATTTTATTGTTTTAGGAATAGGTTATAAATTTAATTTGATATATTATTAAACGTAACTAATCAGTACTTAAAGTGAACTAAAGTTTAGAGTGCCTAAAGTTATTTAAGATGGATAATAAGGAATTTAGTAAGAAATTAAAACTTTAAGTACTTTAGGCACTCTAAGTATTTTAGGCACTTTTTAAAACTATGGAGTAAGGTAAAATGAACTTATTATGAAAAAATTATATTCAGGAATCATACTTTTACTGATCTTGACAGCATTGACCAACTGTGGTAAAGACAGTTTATTTGATTGTTTCAAATCTGCCGGAAAAACTGTGATAGAAGAACGAGCGGCAGTACCATTTAACTACATTATCTTAAAAAACAATCTGAATTTATACATTACCCAGGATTCCAGGCATTCGATCAGGGTTGAAGCAGGAAAAAATCTACAGAATGGGATTAAAACAGATATTATCAACAACACGCTCACCATCAGTAATGAAAACAGGTGCAACTGGATAAGAAGTTATGATAAGCCATTAAATGTTTATGTTTCTGTTGTAATACTCGACAGTATTCAATACCGCTCATCAGGTGATATTCAAACCCTTAACACCATCATAAATGACTCCATTGAACTTGATGTTTGTGAAGGCGGTGGCAGTATTTATCTGCATTTAAATACCATAAAATCCAGATTAAACGTGCATAATTGTACTGTTGACCTGACAGTAGCAGGAGTTTCCACAGTAAATTTCATTTCTTCGAATGGATATGGTCCGGTATATTGTCTTGGCCTTGATACAAAATACACATATATGAACAACAACAGTACAAATGACTGTTATGTAAGAGCAAGTATTGTGCTTGATGCAAAGATCGAAAATGCAGGCAATATTTATTATGCAGGCAACCCCAATTCCATCACAGCTCAGATAACCGGGTCAGGTAAGTTGATTAAATTAGATTGATGTTGTTTGCATGTTTGTTATTTGTTATTCGTTATCCTGTGGGCTATTTAGCTTTTCTACTTCTTATTCAATTTGGTACAGTAATATCATCGACTAAAATAATAAAGTTTAAATCCATGAAATTGCCCAATTTCTTCTACATTATTAAAATGCTTAAACAATTTTTTAAATATTAAATTATGCTTATCTACTAATTCTGCCCATCCATCTAAATATATTACATTTTCCGAGTTCGATAAAAGTAAAATATCAATTTGGTCTACATTATTGACAGGAAATATGTTTTCTTCATTTAACTTTTGTCTTGTTAAGTTATAGTTTTTAAAATAGTCTATATTGTAATAATACGCAAATCCTAAATCAGTCCATTCGGGACACATATACACTATAGTTTTTTGCTTTTTATACTCAATTATTTTATTTACTAAATCTTTTTTACGTCTATTATTAGTAATATTCGGATTACAAGTAAAAATCATAAGCAATACAGCAACTAAAGAAATCGAATAAAATATTTTTTTATTTACACCTAAATAATCAATTGATATTGCCAATGTTAAATAAAATCCCATTGAAATATATATAAGATATCTGTCCAAAAACATTGGAACAAAAAACGAAATTAAAAACATGAATACGAAAGGAAATAAAAACCATATCAAAATAACTAAAGAATATACAGATGTGGTATTGCGTGATTTTATTTTATCATAAATTGCCTTAATAAATGAAATTATTAGTAATACTATAAAAAAGACTGCAGAGACAGGTTTGTTACTAAATTTCCAAATTATATTATATAAGCTTTCATATGTTGGAGGTGATATCCATGTTCCTTTTGTTGATGAAATAAAAAAACGGGAAATAAATATATTAAGATATGGAGAATAAGCAATTGCAGTAATAAATATCCCCAGCAAGTATTTTTTTAATGTTTTATTTCTTACCT
>JAUWGC010000094.1 GCA_030606625.1 Bacteroidales bacterium
TTGCAAAAGAGATAGATGAAGGGAAAAACAGATTGGGAATAATAATATGTGGTAGTGGTAACGGGGCTCAAATGACAGCAAATAAATATATGAATGTAAGGGCAGCATTGTGTTGGGATATAGAGCAGGCAAGATTAGCAAGGCAACATAATAATGCAAACATTTTGTCAATACCGGGTAGATTCATAGAATTCAGACTGGCGTGGAAGATTGTTAAAGAATTCTTGAATTCTGAGTTTGAAGGAGGAAGACATGAAAGGAGAGTGAAGAAAATATCGGAAATATTGTAATATGTCAAAATTGATAAATAAAACATATAAAATATTTATTTCTGAATCGGGAAAGAAAGCATTTGATCTCAATCACAGGAAAATATTAAAACATAATATTTCAAAGTATGATAGTGCGGTATTAAGAGCAAAAGAGATTTTTGATAATATTGATCTTTTGAAGGAAAGAGCCAGGGCTATAAAGTTAAAAGTAATAAATAACCTGGATAATTACCTGATTAATTTTCAGGATAATTTTGAGAAAAGAGGAGGAAAAATTTTGTGGGCTGAAGATTCGGAAGCAGCTGTAAAAAAAATCATTAAGATTTTAAAAGAGCACGAAACAAAACATGTTATCAAATCCAAATCAATGGTTTCTGAGGAAATAGAACTTAATCGTTCACTTGAGGAAGAAGGCATCGAAGCGTTGGAAACAGATCTTGGAGAATATATTGTTCAAATTGCAGGGGAAAAACCTTATCATATAATAACTCCTGCAATGCACAAGTCAAAAGAAGATATTGCAGAATTATTTAATGAAAAGTTTGGTGTTTCCAGGGAAAGCACACCGGAAGAAATAACAGGTTTTGTACGGCAATTATTGAGAGAAAAGTTTGTAAATGCCGATGTAGGTATAACCGGTTGTAATTTTCTTATTGCGGATGTTGGAGGAATTGCAATTACTGAAAATGAAGGAAACGGATTAATGTGCTTTTCGTTCCCGAAAGTGCACATAGTTGTTACGGGAATAGAAAAGATCATACCATCACTGATGGATCTGGATACATTCTGGCCATTATTGGCAGTACATGGTACAGGCCAGAATATGACAGTATATAATTCTGTTTTGATGGGGCCGAAGAAGGAAGAAGAACAAGATGGCCCGGAGAAATTATATCTCGTTTTACTGGATAACAACAGAACAAAAATACTTGAGCATGAAAAACAAAGAATTGCATTATCGTGCATACGGTGTGGGGCCTGCCTGAACGCCTGTCCGGTATACAGAAATATTGGAGGTCATACATATGGAACTACCTACAGCGGGCCAATTGGCTCTGTGATAACACCGCACATTTTGGGAATGGAAGAATATAAACACCTGAGCTTTGCTTCATCACTGTGCGGAAGATGTTTAGAAGTATGTCCGGTTAATATTCCCTTACACGAATTACTGTTACAAAACAGGAATGAATCGGTTGAAAAGGAATATATAGACAGAAAGGAAAAGCTGATGATATCTGGCATAAAGAAAGTTATGTTAAATAGTAGATTAATGAATTTTGGAGGAGGGAAAATGAAAAACTATTTATTAAAAAAATTATTAAGCAAAGCATGGGGCCCAAATCGGACACTTCCTGAAATCAAAGAAAGATCATTTAGAAAACAATGGAAAAATAGAAAAAAAAAAGAACTAAATCCTAATATCTAAATTCTAAATAATATCAAAATCCAAATCTTCTAAATTCAAAACAATAGATTATCCAATAAATCAAATATCAAATATCGTTAATCAGATATCATATATCTACATTTCCGAGCACCATAGGTGCGTAATTCAATAGCCCCGGGCGTAGCCCGGGATTTTATATCCCAAATATCTCCTCGAGTTTAGAACGTAGCCTCTCTGCATTTAGATTCCTTGCTATTATTTTTCCATTAGGATCAATGAGTACATTTGACGGAATAGATAATACGCCGTATAATTTACTGGCGTTATTTTTCCAGCTCTGCAGATCAGATACTTGAATCCAGGGAAGACTGTCAACATGAATGGCCAGAATCCATTTATCCCTTTCACTGTCGAGAGAAACACCAAGAATGTCAAAATCCTTATCCTTGTATTTATTATATAATGCGACAAGTTTAGGGTTTTGTCTTCTGCATGGGCTACACCAGGATGACCAGAAATCGATGAGGAAATATTTTCCATTTATCATCTCTGCCAGAGAATGACTTACACCACTTGTATCTTCCATGGTAAAATTAATAAATGGCTGTCCGACAGCTACCCTTCTCAGCAATTTAATTCTGTTGTTAATGTATCCGAAGTAGACTGATGATGATAAAAATTCATCAAGAGTATCAGAAATAGACTCAAGGTCTTTAAGATTATACCGGAAGATATTTCTGTAAGCTATGTATGGAGAAATGACGGAGGTATTATTTGTGTTTATATAATCATCAATGAAGCTTTCCTTTTTGGTGTAAGCAACATTTATGAAAGAATCCAGCTTCTCCATAAGTTCACGGTTATTAACTTCCTTTGCCTTTTCGTATTGATTAATATATGACAGGGCTTGAGATTCAAAAGAAGCAAGCTTATCGAGAAACATTTCATATTCATCATTGGATGATGATCCTGAGATTGTTGTATTATCGATGGTATCCAGGTCAATATTAACGATAATATCAGATCCCTCAACGAAGACAGGCACCAGAGACATAGTTTGCGGTATTTGTATATAGTATCTCTCGGGAAATAATACCTTTCCGGAGAAAGAAAAATTTCTATTAATGATTCTTGTAGAATCCAATGTTAACCATTTACCTTTATGAAATTTCTTGAGATAAACCAGGCCGCTTGCATCATTATCAACAGTTATATCAATTGTATAGTCAGTTCTTTTTGCTGGTTTATGCAGGCCTGTACAGGCAGATGCCAGGATAATTATTACTATTAATGCAATATATCTGAACATAATTTCCTCCTTGATTTAAATTTATGGACTTGTCAAAAATAATATTTTAAAAATTATCTTCTTGTAACTATTTAGTTTTAAAGAAGAAATAATTAATAATGATAACAAGTATAAGCGTTACGAATGTGCTGATAATTACACGAGTAAGTGTTAAAAGGATCTCGTTAAACCTGAAGACCTCGAGGTAAAATAACAGGAGATGATGAAGAAAAATAAGAATGATCGAGTAAGAAAGGAACCAGCTAAACCCCAAATCACGTATAGAGGGCTTCA
Source organism: Bacteroidales bacterium (assembly GCA_030606625.1). GTDB lineage: Bacteria > Bacteroidota > Bacteroidia > Bacteroidales > B18-G4 > JAUWGC01. The sequence continues at coordinate 3,245 of JAUWGC010000094.1, forward strand.
TTCCCGGTTCAATATTTTTACTTGAAGACAAATAACTAATTACACCGGGTCTGCAAAAGGCCATGAACGTGCAGGCTGCAGCATGGATACCAATTGTATGAGTGAAAAAGTCAATACATAAACCAAGTAAAAATGAGGATAACAATAATAACCAATTAGGGGTTTCAAACGGAAGCACTAAAATAAATACAACATAGATGTATGGATTGATATATCCGCTAAGTTGGATGTTATTGAAGATCAATACCTGTATTAACACAAGAAACACAAAAAAAACAATATTTTTCCAGACCGGGTTAGTCATTTTGTAATGAATTGATTTGTTCGCGTTGTTGGCCGACCATTAGGTTTTTAGCAATATAAACATGTTTTATACTATTGAAATCCGTTGCAAATGTGATGGTTGCCTTGTTCAGGTTTTCTTCGAATTGTCTTTCATGTTTTTTAACAATGCCGATTAATATTCCTTCCGGAAAAAAGAAGGAATTTCCGCTGGTGATGATTGAGTCACCTTGATATAAATTGATGTGTGTTGGAATATCTTCAAGAATACCCTCTCTGTAGTTGCGTCCGTTCCAGATAACGATGGCTGACTGATTGTTTTTCTTGATCTTGGCACTTACTTGTACTTTATTGTGTAATAGTGACATTGCCGTAGAGTAATTTTTTGATACACTTATTATGATGCCGGCAGTGCCCCGGGGAGAAATGACACCCATTTCGGGTTTAACACCATGTTTTTTGCCTTTATTCAACATGAAATAGTTGTTTCTTTTGTGAATTGAATTGTTGACAACCATGGCTGAGATGAACCGGAACAGGGTATCTTTGTATAAAAATGAGTTTGTATCGGTAACAACGAATGCATATTTTATTTGGTTCCTGAGTATTGCATTTTCTTCGGCCAGCTCCAGGTTAGCTTTCCTGAGGCTTAAATATTCTGAAATATTGCTGAATAAACGGTAAGTTGAGCCGGTTATCTGGTTTGTTGAGTTGAAAAAGACAGTATTGGGATAATTGTTATGATTAATGATAAGTGAAAATGACAACACTTCCAGGATAATGAACATAAAGAAAAAGTAATGCTTACGGAGAAGGGCAAACAAATTTCGCATTCAAAGCCTTATTTTATTAAGAAAGTAAATTTATCGAAATTCTTCAAAGCAATACCGGTGCCCCGTGCCACAGCTCTCAGGGGGTCTTCTGCGGAATGAATTGGTAATTTGGTTTTCAGGTGCAGCCGTTTATCAAATCCACGAAGCATTGAGCCACCGCCAGCCAGATAAATGCCTGTCCTGTATATGTCTGCAGATAATTCAGGTGGGGTCATTTCAAGGGCATTCAGAACAGCAGCTTCGATCTTTGAGATCGATTTGTCCAATGAATGAGCAATTTCGGCGTAGTTGACGATGATCTCTTTAGGAATGCCTGTAAGCATATCCCTGCCATGTACAGGGTAGTCCTCAGGAGGAGTGTCAATATCAGGTACGGCTGCGCCGATTTCAAATTTAATACGTTCCGCAGTCCTTTCACCGATATTGATATTATGCTGTTTCCTCATGTATTCGATGATATCATAGTTGAAATCGTCACCAGCAATACGAATTGATATGTTGTTTACTATACCACCCAGGGCGATCACAGCGATCTCGCTTGTTCCACCACCTACGTCGATGATCATGTTACCAGTTGGCTCCAGGACATCAATTCCCATTCCAATTGCTGCAGCCATAGGTTCATGAATGAGTTTAACTTCCTTGGCACCGGCTTGTTCGGCAGAATCCTTAACAGCCCGTTCTTCAACCTCTGTGATACCTGACGGGATGCAAATAACCATTTTAAGGGCAGGAGGAAAAAGGGTCTTCCGGGGAAAGACCATTTTGATCATCTCCCTGATCATAAATTCTGCGGATTGGAAGTCAGCAATAACACCATCCTTTAATGGTTTTATCGTCTTGATGTTATCATGAGTTTTACCATGCATCATCATCGCTTTTCTGCCAACGGCAATGATTTTGCCTGTATTGCGTTCAATAGCAATGATGGAGGGTTCATCAACAACTACTTTATCGTTATAGATGATGATGGTATTGGCAGTACCCAGATCTACAGCAATTTCTTTTGTTAAAAAGGAAAATAGTCCCATATATTCTTAATACTTAATTTATGCATTCGCTATGGCGAACGAATATGTTAATGTTTAAAATGTCTTGTACCTGTAAAAACCATGGACAGGCCATGTTGGTTGCAGTAATCAATCGAATCCTGATCCCTGATGGACCCCCCGGGCTGAATAACTGCCGTAATTCCTTCTTTGTGCGCAATCTCAACGGAATCTGCAAACGGGAAAAAAGCATCAGAAGCCATAACAGCCCCTTTAAGGTCGAAGCCGAATGATTTTGCTTTCTCTATCGCTTGCTTGAGGGCATCAACCCTGGATGTCTGCCCTATACCACTTGCAACCAATTGTTTATTTTTTGCCAGTACGATAGCATTTGATTTTGTATGTTTTACGATGATATTGGCAAAAAGTAAATCTAATTTTTCATTTTCTTTTGGAGCAGTCTTTGTAACAACCTTAATTTCCCCAATTGTCAGAGGTTTCTCATCTTTCTCCTGCTGAATTATTCCATTTAAAATAGATTTGAAATGGTTGTGTGGAAAATCACATGATTTACTTTGTAAAATTATTCTGTTTTTTTTGGATTTGAGTGTTTCCAGAGCTGCCTCTTCGTATCCGGGAGCCAGGATTACCTCAAAAAATATTTTATTGATTCCGGCAGATGTTTCTTTATCAATTATTTGATTGGTGACCAGTACTCCGCCAAATGCTGAAACAGGATCACCCGCAAGGGCATCTTTCCATGCATCAGCGAGCTTATCACGACTGGCTGCACCACAGGTATTGGTATGTTTTAAAATTGCGAAGGTGGGCTCTGAAAATTCGTTGATAAGATGAATGGCTGCATCAATATCCACGAGATTGTTAAAACTGATGGCCTTGCCGTGAAGCTGCTCAAAGACATCGTCAAGCTTTCCAAAGAATAATCCTTCCTGGTGCGGATTTTCGCCATAACGTAATTTATGGGAGTGCTGTATACTTTGCTTGAAAACAGAAAGGTTGATATCGTTGAAGTAATTGAAAATTGCCATGTCATAGTGTGAGGAAATATGAAATGCATAAGTTGCAAACAACTTTCTATCTTCTAAAGTAGTAACCCCCTGTTTTACATCCAGAAGACGGATTAGCTCATCATAATATGCTGAAGAAGGAACAACAAGGACATCCTTGAAATTCTTGGCAGCAGCCCTGATCAATGATATGCCGCCGATGTCTATTTTCTCAATGATCTCCTGGTCGGTTGCTTTCGAAATAACGGTTTCTTCAAATGGATAAAGATCAACGATCACCAGGTCAAATTCAGGGATCCCGTATGAATTCAGTTGCCGGAGGTCTTCATCATTATCCCTTCTGCCCAGGATACCACCAAATACTTTTGGATGTAAAGTTTTGACCCGGCCACCAAGAATTGAAGGATATGAAGTAAGAGATTCAACTGTTTGGGCGTTGATACCAAGTTTTTTTATGAAATCGTAAGTGCCACCGGTTGAATAAATATTTACATCAAGCTTTTCAAGGGATTTTGCGATCTTTTCCAGTTTGTCCTTGTAAAAGACAGAAAGAAGTGCGTTTTTAATCTTTTTACTGTCCATTTGAATTGATTGAGATAATTCCAATAGCTTGATAAAGAGCAACAAATTTAATGCTTATTTTCCAAAGTATTTATATTAACTTTACAATTTGTTGTTCAAGGGTAAAATGGCATTGGATTTTAGGATAAATCCAAGACTATTTAAGGAGGCAATACCTTGTGGCGAAGCCGCAGGGTATTAAAAAATATAAGTAGTATGATATTTTTAAAACTTGTCAGGGAAAGTTTTATTTTTGCACTTCATGAACTCATTGTCAATAAGATAAGAACTTTTCTTTCCTTACTTGGAATCACAATAGGCATTTTTTCAATCATTTCTGTTTTTACAATCTTTGACTCAATGGAGAGGAATATAAGAGAAGGCATTGAATCACTGGGGGATAATGTTTTATTTGTACAGAAATGGCCATGGTCTATGGGTGGGGCATATCCATGGTGGAAATACTGGCAGCGGCCCGAACCCACAATGAAAGACCTGAAAGAAATTCAAAAGAGAAGCACTGCATCAGAAAGCAGCACTTTCATTGTTGAAGTAAGCAGGACTGTAAAATACCAGAATAACAGCATTGAAAATGCAGAAATTTTAGCTGTATCACAAGAATTTGATAAAGTATTGCCTCTTGATCTGGAAACAGGAAGATATTTTACCCCGATTGAATCCAAAAGTGGCAGGCCGGTAGCAATCATAGGATGCGAAATTGCTGATAATTTATTTGAGAACAGGGATCCTATCGGAAAGAAAATTAAGGTCTTTGGAAGAAATATCAGTGTGATAGGAATTATGCAAAAGGAAGGGGAAGATATGTTTGGCAATACTTCGGATGACCAGATCATTATACCGGTTAATTTTGCAAGAAACGTACTTGATTTAAGGAACATAGGATCCACTATCATAGTAAGGGCAAAACCCTTTGTAAGCAATGATGAACTCAGGGATGATCTTACAGGAGTTCTTCGTTCGGTACGGAAGCTGAAACCATCGGCCGATGATAATTTTGCAATTAATGAAACCGATATTATCAGTAAAGGTTTTGATGAGTTGTTCGGGGTAATATCAATTGTAGGATGGATAATCGGAGGATTTTCATTACTGGTTGGGGGATTTGGGATTGCCAATATCATGTTTGTCTCAGTCAGGGAAAGGATAAACATCATTGGTATACAGAAATCACTTGGTGCAAAAAACTACTTCATCTTGTTGCAATTCCTGTTCGAGTCTATATTCCTGGCATTGTTCGGAGGGGTAGTGGGCCTGATCATCGTGTATATCATTTCACTGATCGTCACCTATGGTTTTGATATGGAATTGATCCTGACAAGTGGAAATATCCTTTTGGGAATAATAGTTTCCGCAATTATCGGTTTGTTTTCAGGTATTGTTCCGGCCTATTCGGCATCGAAACTTAATCCGGTTGAGGCCATGCGGACAAATGCATAAAAAAAACGGCAGCCTTGAAAAGACTCCGTTTTCCTTTGGAAATATTGCTTTTTAATAGAAAAATAACCGGTTGTCTACGATATCAGCTTTCTTTTCCAGTGCACGATAAGGATAATCATTTGTGACACTTCTTTCAATGCCACTAATCAGCCCAACCTTATATGCTTCATAGCTACCCAGTTCAGGTGCTTCATTGAAATTATCCACCAGGATTACAAAGACAGCGCCATTACCTTTAAGAGGACCGCTGGGGATGTTTTTGTCCAAAGTAAATAGCTTTCCAATGGTTGTATATTCCTGGCCAAATCCGGGAATATTCCTGGCAGAGAAATTAAGGGAATTGTTGGTGTCAACTTTCATATCCAGGGATGCTGCAAGCTGGTAAATGTCATCCGTACCGGAGTTGTTGATCTTTTCGACTAAATATTTACCTTTTAATTCATTCTTGACATTATTGATCAGCCTTTCCTTCATCTCATCATAAGGTATCACACCTTTCATTCTCTCCGCTGTTAAGGTAGCAACTACATACTGGCCATCGAGGTCAAATACGGGAGATACGTCACCGATATTTGTGTTTTCACTGAATGCCCAACGGATGATTTGCCTGGGATGGTCCAATCCCGGAATGGTATTGCTCATTTCCCTCAAATAGGTTGCTTCCCTTTTATCAAGCTCCTGATCAATAACGGCCTGTTCAAATTTATCCATCGTGTTGTTATCTCCTGCAAACTTGCTGGTTTCTACATATATTTTCTGGTAGGTTTTACTGCTAGGCTCTATTGCCCTGTCGATAAGGGCTACCCGCACTTTCTTTTT
>JAUWGC010000162.1 GCA_030606625.1 Bacteroidales bacterium
CAAAAAGGATGTATGAATGCCCGGATTGTTGTTCTGCCCATATTTCAAAGTTTGTTTTTACCCTTGGATGAATGATCTGATTTACCCTGGTCAGTATTTTATTATCTTCAAATATAAGATCTGCTAATTTCTGAAGGTCAACATTGCCGGTGTTGTCAAAAAGGTCATTTCCTAAAAAATTTCTGATCTCTTTCTTTACTTCCGGATCCGAATATAACTTTTTCGCTTCTTTATCGGCATAATATACCGGTATTCCTAATACTTCAAAAATTTTGCATACTGTGGTTTTTCCACTACCTATGATACCGGTGATACCTATCCTTAACATTACTTAAGAATGATATAATCCGCTTCCACGGGCTCTATCTTAATTATTTTGATAAAAGGTGGGAACTGGCTGATATTGACCTTTAATTTTTTTTGCTTACCGTTTCTGATCTGAGGAAGTTCGGAAATAAGTCTGAACATTTTCGGGTCAACCCGTTGATAATCCTTTATAGCTACAATATAGGTAACACTGATCTTTTCCGGGAAAGTCTTGATTTTTAAATCCGGATTATCTGACAAAATGTCAATGGGTAACTGTATTGTGGCCTCAGTAAATTTTTCTACAGGTATGAATACATCCACTTTTTCTGAGGAATAATTTACCTTTTTGTTCATTAAGGGTTTGTCAATTTTTAAAGTAACGGATATATTTTTATTGAGGTTTGATAATACTTTCTTTTTTGTGTAGACCCTGGTTAGAGTATCAATCATGGAGACAGGGCCTTTAATGGTGATATACGGCGGATCCACATTAACAGAGTCATACAACAAATATTGTTTTTTAAACTCAAGTATCAGGTTGGGAATTATTTTTAACTGTTTTGAAATGACGTTTTCAAGTTTAAAAAAGAGTGTATCGGGTTTGATATCCAGTAAATGGTCTGATGGATCCAGCTGGCTTATTACCTGTTGCCTTAATTGATTGGTGAGAATGTAATTAAAATCATTTTCCGTGTTTTTCCTTATGTGTATATAGCGAAAGTCAATATTTACAGGATTTCTTAATGTCAGGTATTTCAGAGTGAACAGATCAATGCCTTTGGATTTGATATTAAGCTTGATTTCGTTATCAGGATTATCGGAGATTACCTTATTTTGTGGGAGATTTGTATATATAACCGAAAAGTTTACATTAGTGACGTATTCCTGGGATAGTTTGATAAAAAACCAAATAAAAACTGATATTCCAAGACACATCAGAAATACATACAATTGATTTCGGAATTTAATATCCCTTGGCCTTTTGGCCTGTTTTATAAGACCTACTATTGAGGACTTCAAAATATATAATATATTTGGTTATTTTCTGTCATCAATCCTGGAAGTCCTATCCGGGGCAATAGCTGATTTTTCAATGGTGATCCTTAACTGGCTTCCAATCTCAAGAGTAACAGTAGTGTCTTTTATTTCAACAATCTTACCATGTATACCACCAATGGTTACTACTTTATCTCCATTTTTTAAGGATTCTCTGTATCTTTTCTGATCTTTCGATTTCCTCATCTGAGGCCTGATAAAAAAGAGATAAAAAACAAGAATAATTAATATTAGAGGTAGAAATTGCATAAATCCACTACCTTCTTCTCCCTCTCCCTGGGGCATGAATAATAAAATATTCAATAGATTCTCAAACATCTTGTAAGTATTTATGATTAATTAATTAATTTTCTCTGGTCTGATTATTTTAGCTTTGATTCGCAGTTTGGTAATATTGGGTTGTGTGTTGGCAACTATGGATACGGATTTGTTTTGAACTCCCAAACGGCCTTCACTATCAAAGGTAATGGTTACCACGCTTTCTTCTCCTGGCTTAATAGGATATTTAGGATATGTGGTGGCAGTGCATCCGCAACTCGCAGTTACTTTGGCAATAAGAAGATCAAGGTTACCGGTATTTTTGAATTTATATGCAAATGAAACTCTTTCTCCCTGGATAACAGTTCCGAAGTCATGTGTAGTTTCCTTGAATTCAAATCTTGGCAATTTGTCAGTGTTTGCCTGATTATCAGCACTGACCGGATTGTATACAACTCTGGCAGGAATATTTCCTGAGTCAGACTGTCGATTACATGCAAGCATCAGCATTCCTGAACAAAAAATAAAAACCGGTAATATTTTGATAATTTTCATAAGAAAAAACAAAAATAATAAAATAATGGCTTTTGGGCCTTATTATTACCCGGAAATAACTCATTCTTTTCCCAGGATCATTATTGATCCGTAAAACTCATCATCATCAAAAAATCCTTTACATTTTAAGACATAATAATATACACCGTCGTCTAATCTGTCTCCATCCCAGTTATTTTGATAATTAGATGCCTCATATACTTTTTTTCCCCAGCGGTTAAAAATTACAAGGTCATTACTGATAAAATTTTCAAGTTTCTTGATCTCAAAATAATCATTGATCCCATCTCCATTAGGTGTAAACACATTGGGGATATCCAGTTCAATTTCCCTAACATCAATTACAAATCTTATGGAATCATTACATCCGTCAATTGTTGTGTATTTGAAATAGCATACATATTCTTCCACACTTAAATAATAATGTGTTGGTGATGGGATATTGGATTTTGTTCCGTCACCAAAGTCCCAGCTACCTGTTGTGAGGGGAATGGAATCACTGGAATTATTGGTGAAAAAGAATGTTACCTGTGGGTTTTCGATATAGACGCTATCAGGAATATGGTAAATTTCAATATCAGGCATGTCGTATGTTTTAACTTCATAACTCGTGTCGAAATGACATTCATACCCATCAGTTATTATAATCGAATACGGATCATCACATAAGCCTATCGCAAAAGATGAATCTCCCGGATCAACATCTGCATCCTTCCAGGAGTATTGGTATGGAGGCAGCCCTCCCGAAGCAGTTGCTTTTACCTGTCCTTTACAATCATCTCCTATTGCATCGGGACAAACTAAAATAGTTTGTTCAAAATCCACATAGATTCTTGGAAAAACATCCAGGGTAATGCTGTCCTCACAAGTATTGACGGTATCACTTATTATTACAGAATATGTGGTTGTATCCACAGGTGCTACCATGGTAAAATAGTTTGAATCACCATTACTCCAAAGATATTTGTAAGTGCTTGGGGAAACGATCAACGTAAAGTTGTCTTTGTAACAGAGGGTTGTTGATTCCTGAATTATTCTTGCGTTCAGCAGATTTACGTAACAGGAATCTGTTTGAGAAGTTCCATTGCTTACTGTAACGCTGTATGTTCCGGTGACTGATACAAAGATAGTCCTGGTACTTTCCCCTGTATTCCATTGATAAGATTCATAACCGGATCCTGCATCCAGAACAAGGGTATCCACATGACAACGCATCGCGGTATCCTGTTCAAAAACATTAATAGTGTCATTTTCACTGCTTTGCGCAAGCATGTTAAAGACAGAAAAAACAATACTCAAAAGAATGATAGTTTTCTTCATTATGAATATATCAGAAAGTGCTTTGATATTCCTGAAATTAAATAAGCTGCAAAAATACGGAATTTTTTTTCTGCATTTACCAGTGTCAAATAACTGTTATGATTCTTACAATAAGAATATAAATCATCTAACGTAATTATAGTAGAAAAATTCTATGTTTGATGTTATATGTTATTGGTTATTGGTAATAAGCTATTATTTCTTTCTTAATAAAATATATTAATTTTATTGTCT
>JAUWGC010000082.1 GCA_030606625.1 Bacteroidales bacterium
TTGATAATAAAATTGATGATGCCCTGACTTTTATCATTAAGTCAACTGAGTTCTATGTTCCTGTAACAGAAAGTATTGATATTGAAGCAGAGATCAAAAAGTTAGAAGATGAACTGAAGTATGCACGGGGATTTCTTGTTACAGTGATGAAAAAGCTTGAAAACAAAAGATTTATACAGAATGCTCCTGAAAAGGTTGTAAATCTGGAAAAAATGAAAAAAGAGGATGTTGAAGCAAAGATCATGGTTTTGGAAAAGCAGATTCTAGCTTTAAAAAAGTAAATATTTCCTTTTATTTCGTATTGTTCTACATATATTTACGGTTTGACATTTCGGTTATTTCTTATTGATTTCCCCTATTGATTTTAATATTTTTACCTATTAGAACTTATTTAATACAAAGCTTGTATTAATATTAAGCGATGCATTAAACAAACTGGATTTTATGTTAAATAAAAAAACCATTCGTATATTTTTTATTATTTTCCTTTTCTTTTCTTGCCTGACGGTTTGTTTGATAGCAGGGGAAATAGACCTTCCTGAAAAAACACTGGAAATTCCAGCTAATGATGACTCCAGAGAAGGTGCATACCTGGGTGGTGGATTGGGTATTATTGTATCTCTGAGTATGGGATACGGACTGAAGAGGATTTACGATGTAAACAGGGAATTGTAAGGTTCGGGCCTTCTATCGGAATTATTGGGTAAATACATATTGCACAATATTCGCTCCCATCTTTAAGGCTTTTAAGCGTGTTTCTTCTGAATCGTTGTGAACAGTCTGATCTTCCCATCCGTCGCCTAAATCACATTCATAAGTATAAAAACAAACCAGTCTTCCTTCATGGATGATCCCAAATCCCTGGGGTGGTTTTTTATCATGCTCGTGTATCTTTGGCAATCCTTTGTTGAAATCATATTTCTGATGATAAATAGGAAAATCAAAAGGTAATTCCACAAAATCGTATTCCGGAAATACTTTTTTTATCTGTGGATATACGAATTGGTTTAAGCCATAGTTATCGTCAATATGTAAAAACCCTCCGCCAAGAAGATAATTTCTTAAATTTCTTGCTTCCTCTTCGGAAAAAGTAACATTTCCGTGGCCAGTCATGTGAATAAACGGGTAGTTGAAAATATCGATACTGCCAACTTCCACTGTTGCATAGTCCTTATTAAGGTTGGTCCCAAGATTCTCATTGCAAAACTTGATCAGGTTAGGAAGAGATGTTGGATTTGAATACCAATCTCCGCCTCCATTATATTTCAACAATGCTATTTGAATCGTGGATTGCGACATCAATAACTGATGACTGAGTAAAAAACAAATTAAAATCCATTTAAGCAATTTCATAGTTCCGGGGCATAATAGAGGTTCATACCTGAATTTACTTGATCATGATCTTTTCAAGATGTACAAATTTTTCGGTTGTGAATTTCAACAGGTATATACCTTTTGAAAGTCCGGAAAGATCTAACATGCCGCAGGATGATCCATCTGCCATGGTATTTTCATAAACAACCTGGCCCTGAATATTTAGAACGGAAACCTGCAATGAACCGTCAATTTGTTTTGTAATAAAATTAAATATACCTGATGAAGGATTTGGATAAACAAGTACATTCATATCTTCAATTGCAAATTCGTTAGTTGATACAGAATTAGATATGAAGATATTATCAAGGTATAAATTATTACCGAACTTGCCATCGGTTTCAAACTTCAGTTTGATATTCCGGTTTCCTGACCATTGTGTCAGGTCAATGATATTGCAGTCACTGCCATAGCCATCACCACACCAATCTTCGGGAGTTTCCGGAACAAAGAAATCGTCGTTTGGCGGACTTGTTGCGAAAGCTCCACTTCCATTGGGTGCGCCTTCGAATATCCTTGTCCAGTTGTCTCCGCAGTCGTCTGAAATAAATATGATCAATGAATCTACTTGTGAGAACCGCTGGGCGTAAGCATGCTGGAAGAACAAACTTACGTTTGCGAAGCCTGAAAAATCAAGAACCGGTGAGATAAGCATATCTCTGGGATGGAGTGAGTAATAGTCGAAGAAATTCATCCAGGCGGCCTGGTTGCCGGGTGAGTTCCCGTTTACTTCGTGAATGCCCCATGTAATATCGTAATCCGGGTTCACAATAACCCACGATCTTGTTGCGAATCCATCTTCAAAATCTTCAGAAAATGGTATAGCAAAACCGCCATAGAGAATATAATCGGTTTTTGATAGTGACTCCTGTCCGTTGGAATTTTCGGCGATAAGTGTCACAGAATAATCGCCCGGTTCGGTTAATGTAACTATTGGGTTCTGTGAATGTTCATTGGTGCCTTCAAGATAGGTTGCATTGTCGGGGTTAAACATCCACTGCCATGCATAAGGACAATATTCTGTCAGATCTGTGAAGTATAGTATTTCACCGTAACAACACACCGAATCATTAACCACAAAATTTACGTCCGGCAGGATAGTGTCGCTAACGGTAATATATTGCGTAAAAGTTACGGAATCTGATCCTGCAGGATTTGTTACTTTTAGTGTGACGCTATAAGTTCCAACAATATCGTAAACGATGTCAGTCGGATTTTTTTCATTGGATGTTTCCGGTTGACCACCTTCAAAATGCCATGACCATTCATGAGGTATACCCGATGACAGATCAGTGAAATTGATCCCGCAGCCAGTTGGAATGAGAATCTGGTCTGCTATAAAATTGGCAGCAGGTTCGCCGAAGTACATGTCAGATTCCCACATTCCACGGCCGTATGTTCCTGCTCTGATAACGTCTTTTGCGATACTGTCAGGATCACAGAATATTTCTATCTCATTGACAGATGCATCAGCGGGAAGTCCGTTATTGAACCAGATCCAGTCATCCATATACTCATCCTTATAAAATACGCCGGCATCAGAGCCTATATAAAGTCCTTCATGGCTGTTTAAATAATAAATGATACTGCTCAGATGGACATCCGGAAGTGTTCCGGAAATATCCTCCCAGGTTAATCCCATGTCAACAGATTTATATACTTTGTTGTTTTGTGTCATGTAGACTATATTGGGGTCATTTGGATGTGCTTCAAGGTCAGTTGGCGTTGAATTATTAGGGAGAAAATTTGTAAGATTCGTCCATGTTGGTGATTGGTCATGCACGTTGTCTGTCCGGAAAAGCTTTTTATCATACCGTGCTGCATACAAGATGTTGATGTCAGCGGGTGACTGTTCGAGTACGGCCATATAAGGCGAATTACTTCCGGCAAGGTTATCTGAGATTTTATCCCAATGAATTTGATTGCCATAAGCTCTTACGTCGTAACATCTCCAGACATTTTTATAGCCAATGAACATGGTTTTCTCATCTACTTCATCTAATATGTAAGGAGTGATCCAGGCTCCAGTTTCATCAATTCCGTAATTGCCGTTACTGGCAACATTCTGCTGGTAATTATTATTATAATATCTGTTTATGCTTCCGAAATATAATGAAGCATAACTGAATATTGCATCTTTGTGATCGATGATACATTCCATACCATCGCCTCCGCGTGTAAATACCCAATCATCTCCCATATATGTTGAGGTGCCATTGTCCTGGTATCCGTTGATAACCTTATTCCTTTCCGTGGCACTTTGCCCGATCTTGTATACCTGACTGATTGGCATACCGTCGGTTATTTCAGGCCATGTTGTACCGCCATTATCAGTCCAGTAGATACCACCGTCATTTCCAGCATAAAGCCTTCCGTCAACTGGGTTATATTCAAAAACATGTAGGTCGGCATGAACTGAAGGGACACCACAATCACCCCACCAGTGAGAATTGATCTCCCAGGTAATGCCTCCGTCGATTGATTTAAAACAGTTAACACCACCTGCATAAACGATATTTTCATTTAAAGGATCTATAGCAATATCCAGGTCGTACCATGCCTGTCCCCCTTCACCGCCTTCACAGCCCCAGGACATGATATTGGGAGTTGTTGACATTTCAGAAAAGCTCAGACCTTCATCTGTTGACCTGTAAGTACCCTTGTAAGACTGGGAATTGGTCATAAGAAAATATACATAATCGGGATCTGCCGGTGTGACACCAATGACACCTCTTGCACTTGAAGGTAATCCGTTTGTTATTTGATCCCAGGTTTCGCCGTCGTCAGTTGACCTGTAGAAATCACCATTAGCTGTTGCAAAGAGTGTAGATGGATCATCTGGCTTGAAAACAATGTCTTTGAAATTTCCATTGACCTTGTTAACCCAATTATCACCTCCGTCCGTTGATTTGAAAACACCTCCGCCTGCGGCTGCATATATGATATCAGCGTTTGTAGGATGCATGATCAAACGGCCCACTGTCCGGTTACCCATGCCATTGTTTGACATCGACCACGTAACACCGCCATCGGTTGAGATCATGACTCCCAGGCCAACTGCATCAGCGGCATCACGGTCACCTGTTCCAATAAGGATAATATCAGGATTGTTATAATTTAAAAGGATGGTGGAAACTCCAAGGGTTGGCAGGTCATCTGTATGACTGATCCAGGTATTTCCACAATCATAGGTTTGCCACAAGCCTCCTGAAGGGGCCCCAACAAAAATAGTGTTTGGATCTGTCGGGTGAAATGCAATGGCATTTAACCGTCCCAGTCCTTTATATCCTTTTCCACTTGGCAGATGAAAAGGGCCAAGATTAATCCAGTCCCCGTTTGCCGATCTGGCATTAGGATGTGATTCGAGGTATTTGAAATATTCATTCCATGTATGATCTTCAGGACGGCGGTCACCGTTCGGAAGAACACGGCTTTGTTTCATGTATTCCCATCTCTTGAATGGTTTCCACCCGCAACCTTTTGTGATAGGCCGGCCTTTCCAGTAAATATTAAATGTCCTCTGGACATCATAAAAGTTAACAGAGGGATCCTGCATCATTTCAATCCAGTATGGATAATCAGCAGTATCCGGAATACTGGCAGATTGTTGATCTTGTGCCTGAAGAGCAAAGGGAATTAACAATATGCTTATCAGCAAGTGATTGTATTTTATTTTTTTCATCTCTTGAGATTTTTATAGTTGAAGAACCTGACATAGAGATACAAAGATACAAATAATAATGAATATATAGTAACAATAATTTGGGTTTAATTTGGAAAGTATATTTTCTGCTCTTTGCAAGGTCTATTCCTATGCTTTTCAGTGACGAGTGACCAGTGATCAGTGATCAGTGATTAGTGCTGTTGGTTATTGATTGTTATTTGGTGCTTTTTCAGTAAATTGTGAAAATATTGACGCACACTAATTATAACCCCAATGTCAGATTATTACTCGAATAAGTTATCAGCCGGGCGTCTTCGACTTTGTTATGATTTAGCACCACCACGTGTAAAGCAATATCTTAATGCTGAAATAGATTTTATTCTTGAGAAAATCAAACCGAATGATAATGTACTCGAATTAGGTTGTGGTTATGGTCGGGTTCTTATTAATGAAGCTTTACGTGTTACTAAGCCAGGAGGTAAAGTAATTTTTTCCAGTTATTCTGAAAAGTTTTGGAATGATCGTTTGAATTGGTTTCATATTCAATCGGAGCATGGCCTTATTGGTGAGATTGATTATAGCTCAACTGGGAATGGTGTTATTGTTTGCAAAGATGGTTTTAGAGCAACCACATTTAGCAAAGAGGACTTTAATATTTTAGTAGCAGGCCTGAAGAAAGATTATAAAATAACAGAAGTAGATAATTCTTCAATTTTTTGTGAGATAATTGTATAAAAGGAGAATGTTGAATCGAATTCGGAAAATTTTTCGGATAGGTAAAAAATAAGTAATAATTTTAAAAAATAAATTATCCAAATTCAAAAAACAATTACTCTATGGACGAATATTAATAAAATTAAGAGAGGTATAATCATGAAAATGACTCGGATTGAAAAACATTTCGTTAACAGGAAAAAGAAGGCCGAAGGAAATATAAAGAAAGTTCAGTCTGCCTTACAACAAATTGAGATAGAAAAAATTAATAATGTTTTGGAACTTGGATGCGGGACCGGCTTCGTTTCTAAATATTTAGCTGATTCATATGATTTTAATGTTTATGGTACTGATTTTGATTCTGAACAGATTCAAATAGCCAGGAAATTACAACCAAAGAGTGAACATTTACATTTTCAGGTTGAAGATGCTGCTAAATTATCTTTTAAAGATTCCAGTATCGATTTAGTTCTTTCTCAGAATGTTTTTCATCATATACCTAATTGGGAAGATGCGATACGGGAAATTGTAAGAGTTCTCCGATCCGGAGGATATTTTATCTGGCTAGATCTAACTTTTCCGGAAGTAATTAAAAAGATTTTTCAATCGTTTGTAAAAAATTATGGCCTTTACACTGTCAATGATATAAAGACAGCGTTTGAAAATAATGGATTTAAGAAATTATCATATGAACGTATTGCACATGGCCCATTTAGCCAGCATCATTTCATATTACAGCTCAGATGATATTTCAAGCGACTCCCTGATTATTCGCTGCAGCCGACCAAAAACGAGTCATGGTTCTTTGTTAAGTGCAATATTTTCAGGTGTCTTTGGTGGCTGATTTTCGTCAATTGGAGCTCACAAATGAGAAAAATTAATACAATGATAAAAGATTTAATACTGAAAAACAGAAGCTATCGGCGATTTTATCAAGAGGTTACTATTGACCTTAAGACGTTAAAAGAGCTTATTGACCTGGCAAGAATGTCAGCATCAGCGAACAATAAACAACCGCTTAAGTATATCCTGTCGAATGAGCCCTCAAAGAATAATCTGATTTTTTCTTATCTTGCCTGGGCGGGATATCTTAGTGATTGGCCTGGTCCGGCGGAAGGAGAAAGGCCTTCGGCCTATATCATCATTCTCGGAGATACAAGATTGAGGCAGTCGTTCGGGTGTGACCACGGGATAGCTGCTCAAAGCATACTGCTGGGAGCAACTGAGAAGGGATTTGGCGGCTGTATGATAGGCTCGATCCATAAGGAAAATCTTCGCAAAGCACTCGACATACCGTCTCACTATGAAATTCTGCTGGTAATAGCTTTGGGTAAACCGAATGAAAAAATAGAGATAGAAGAAGTTGGAGTAGACGGAAACATCAGGTATTGGCGGGACAAAGAAGACAAGCATCATGTTCCTAAACGTTCGTTGGAGGAAATCATTGTTGGAAGTTAGCAGTCGACACTTTGAACTTTCATATGTCACATAATCTATAACTATTAATTCTAATAAAAGGGAGGATAAAATGAAATCTATATCTATTGTTTTTGTTACAATGTTTTTTTTGCTTTTTTCAACCCAATCAACCCTTTATTCACAAATTACATCCCCGCTTATTATCGACCATACTTGTGAGGGGCTTTATCAAATTCCAATGAGCTGGATTGACTCGGCTCAGGCAAATATAAAATGGCATTACGCCCATACCTCCCACGGTGGTCAGTTAACCACAGGCCTGGAACGTATTGAAAATAATGATCCTGCCTATGATATCGCCAGGGGATTCAGCACACTGCCCAATGTTCCGGATGCCTTGTGCATTTTTGACGGCCAGGAAGGTGATACTTATATCTCACCGGAAGAATACTGGAGAACAACAGCAGGCATGAATTTAACCCGTGATGTTCTTAATCACAATCCAACAATAAATGTATCCCAATGGTCCTGGTGCTGCCAACCGAATAGCTATTCAGCAGATGATATACAAGCCTATCTTGATTCGATATCAGTATTAGAGGCTGAATTTCCTGAGGTTACCTTTATTTATATAACAGGTAATGCACAGACGGGACCTGGAAATCATTATAACCAAAACCTTGCTCAAGGATATAACAGATATCTGCGAAACGAGCAGATCCGTGGCTATTGTATAGCAAATAACAAGGTTCTGTTTGACTTTGCAGATATAGATTGCTGGTGGTATAACCCAACCTCAGAAGAATGGGAACTGAGCACCTATGAGTATTGGAATGGAAATGATTCTGTGACCGTTCCGTTTGAGCATCCACAATATAATATTAATCAGGCAGCACACACGTCATATGAAAACTGTGAGAATAAGGGTAAAGCAGTATGGTGGATGATGGCTGAATTAGCCGGTTGGGATAGCCTTACCGGGTTGTTTAAAGAGCCTTCAGGGTTTGAGTCATATTCATTATCACAAAATTATCCTAATCCGTTTGATCAACATACAGATATACGATACACGATATACGATATACGATTTTGAAGGTATATGATGTAAGGGGGAATGAAATTGCTACATTAGTTGATGAACAAAAACAGCCGGGAGAATATGAGGTTGAATTTGATGGATCGGGTTTGCCGGCAGGGATATATTACTACCGGCTTACAGTGGGTAATTTTTCTCAGACAAGGAAAATGATTCTTTATTAATTTGAAAATTAAGAAATGAAATAATTATTTTTGTATGAATAGAAGACATAAAGTAACTTGAACACCCGAACACATTAAAAGTCGGCAGTCAACGAATAACAAATAAGAATTACATAATCAAATAAACGATTAGATATGAAAAAAGTAGTTAAAATCATGGTAGTTATGTTAATAATTGTTTCATGCGGGAAAGAATCGCGAAAAGATTATCCTATTCAACCGGTGCAGTTTACCGATGTTAGTTTTACTGACCGGTTCTGGTCGCCAAGGTTGGAGACGAACCGTAAGGTTAGCATCCCGTATGATTTCAAAAAATGTGAAGAAACCGGACGCATTGACAACTTTGCTAAAGCCGGCGGACTGATGGAAGGAGAGTTTATTGGCATTCGTTATAATGATTCGGATGTTTTTAAAGTTATTGAAGGTGCTTCATATTCATTAAGTATTTTTCCCGATCCTGAACTGGAAAAATATCTTGATGATCTGATCGCCAAAATTGCTGCGGCGCAGGAAGATGATGGGTACTTATATACTACAAGGACAATTGATCCGGGTAATCCGGCACGAAGTGCAGGTGATACTCGCTGGTCGTATCTGTTGAGCAGTCATGAGCTCTATAATGTAGGACATATGTACGAAGCGGCGGTGGCTTATTATCAGGCAACAGGCAAACGTTCGTTGTTGGATGTGGCAATTAGTAGCGCCAATCTGATCGATAGCGTATTTGGCCCCGGTAAAAGACATGATGTGCCTGGTCATCAGGAGATTGAGATTGGATTGGCAAAACTGTACCGCGTGACCGGTGAAAAAAAATATTTGGATCTGGCAAAGTTTTTTCTTGATGAACGTGGTTATGCTCACGGGCGTGATCTCTATACTGCATATGGAAATGCCGAATATACCCAGGATCATAAACCTGTATTGGAGCAGGATGAAGCAGTTGGACATGCTGTGCGCGCAGCTTACATGTATTCTGGTATGGCCGATATTGCAGCACTTACCGGCGATGCTGAGTATGTAAAAGCGATAGATAAAATCTGGGAAAACGTTGTTTCAAAAAAGTTTTATATTACAGGTGGTATCGGTGCACTGCACAAGGGAGAGGCTTTTGGCGATAATTATGAATTACCCAATGCATCGGCCTATAATGAGACCTGTGCTGCCATTGCAAACATGATGTGGAATTACCGTTTATTTTTACTTAACGGCGATGCTAAATATATCGATGTTCTGGAACGAACCCTTTACAATGGTTTTCTTTCCGGTGTTTCTTTTGATGGAAATGAATTTTTCTATCCAAATCCGCTTGAATCTTTTGGAAATCATAAACGCAGTCCCTGGTTTAATTGTTCCTGTTGCCCGACGAATGTTGTCCGTTTTTTGCCTTCTCTTCCCGGCTACGTTTATGCGCAGAAAAACGGGATTATTTATGTTAATCTTTTCATAAGCAGCAACACCTCAATTAAAATAAAAGATAATACAGTGAGATTAAAACAGGATACTCAGTATCCATGGGAAGGCACTGTAAAAATATTTGTTGAACCTGAAAAATCAGAATACTTTGCTGTTTATATACGTATCCCTGGCTGGTCACAAGGGCAGCCGGTACCAAGCGATCTGTACAGGTTTTTAAATACTGGTAGTGAAGAAATTTCTCTCAAAGTAAATGGCGAAGAATTCGATCTGGTTCCGGATAAAGGCTTTGCACGGATTGAACGCGTCTGGGGAAAAGGTGATTTTATTGAGTTGAATATGCCGATGCAAATCAGAAAAGTACTGGCTAATGAAAAAGTTAAGGATGACGCCGGAAGGTATGCTATAGAGCGTGGCCCCATTGTTTACTGCGCAGAATGGAAAGATAACAGAGGACATGTCCTTAACCTGTTTGTGCCGGAAGATACCAAATTTACTGCTGAACACAAGGAAAATATGCTTAATGGTGTAACAGTTATTACAGGTAAAGCTTTTGGACTGTACAAAT
>JAUWGC010000037.1 GCA_030606625.1 Bacteroidales bacterium
CAATCATATCAAATACCTTCCTATAATATTTTGGATATGCATCTTGGGTTTAATTTTAAGATGTTTGGGTACCCTGCATATGCAAATCTCAGTTGTTTCAATGTCTTAAACAAAGAATACATCACCCGGGGACTTGATGGCCCATCTCATGACATAAACACATTTACCGGTTTCTGGGGCTTTGGCAGGACCTTTTATTTTGGATTAAAAATAAACTTTTAATTCTTATTCTAAAACCTAACAATCAATAACCACTAATCACTAACCACTAACCACTAATCACTAATCACTGGTCACTGACCTTCTTCTGTGCTTCTTCGCATATTTTAGTTGCTTGCTGCCTTGCCTTTTTCATAATATCACCGGCCTGTTTATCAGCTTCGGCAATGATCTGATTGGCTCTTTTATTCCCTTCCTTTCGTACTTCCTCAGCAGTCTTCTTTGCGGCTATTTCAGCCAACATACCCTTCTTTTTCCCTTCCTTTATCAGATTGTCAGCTTGTTTATTTGTCTCAGTGCGTGTTTTATCAGCCACATTCTGTGCTGCCTTCCTTATTTCATCAGCCTTTATCCGGGCTTCATTCAGTATTTTGTTAGCTTGTTTATCTGCTTCTGCAATTATCCTTGTTGCTTCTTCCTTTATCTGTTTTTCCAGTTCTTCCTTTTTCTTTTTAATTTCCTCCTCGATTATCTTTTTGGTATTATCAATCAATTTTTGACCTGATTTTCCAAGGTTGGTACTAATCACAGGTTTGGCAAGTGTTCCATGGATCCGGACATTAAGGTTCACTGTCTCGCCAAGACTGAAACTTGTGCCAATTTTATTTGCCTGGTTAACAAGGTCGTTCAATACATCGTTAGCCTGGCCTCCAAACATTTTCCGTGGAACCTGAAGTTTCATATTATAATTAATTGATTGATCAAGAGCAGTCCACCCGCTAATATTTGCCTTCATGTTGTTCATCACAACATCAAAAGGTTTAACCATAATTTTTCCTTGGCTGATATCAAATGAAAGGTGTACCTTGCCAAGGTCTAATTTCCTGAATTGATCCATCTTTAAGGTGCTGGCCAGTAATTCCATACTGTTCACATTTTCAAGTGTGATCTTTGATGTATTAAGAGTTCCGTTTCCGGTAACAGAATTCCATATTGGCATCATTTCCTGGTCCAACAGAGCTTTAAATTGCATACTGGTCGATAAATCACCCACTGTACGACTGGCAATAGGAGCAAACTTTTGCATGATACCAAAGGATGCGTATGCTTTCCGGATACCCAGCTTACTGATATCCAACCTGATATCCACCTTAGGGCTTTCGGTTTCTTTTGTGCTGTATTTTCCGTTCACAAGCATTTTGCCATTGAAGATATTCCCTTTCAGGTTCTTCAGTATGATAGATTCATCCCTGACCAGAAGTGTTCCTGTAACATTATTCATTTGAATATTGTCATATATCATCTGATCAAACTGTGAGGACAGAATAAAATCAATATTACCTGGCACTTTAAAAACAGTAAGTTTAACCGAATCACCCTGTTCATCCGTTTTTTGATCCTTAACAGATTCGGTTTCCTCAACAATAAATTCATTGACATTGAAGTGACTTGATTTAGTAGTGAGATTTCCCTGTAAGGTCTTATCATTAAACATATAAGCCAGGTAATTTTTGATCTTTCCGCTGGCCTTTAAATCACTTGACCCATATTTTAAATCCATCCCGACAAGGTCAAGATAGGATGGAGAAAAATTTAACTGGGCATTGTTTATCTGCATTTCTTCGTTAAAGTCAGGAAGTTTATAAATAAAACCCCTAAGCAGCAGGGAACCAATGGCTGTAAACTCATCATAGGCTTCCTTTTCAATGGATGATAATTTACCTTTAACGGTAACACTGACGTTAATCCGGCCTTTCAACTCTTCACCTTTCTCAAGCGGATAAACCTGACGGATCGCCCCCAGATCAAAAACTCCTTTTATCTGGCCATCAATATAAGTATCTCCAACAGGATCCTTTACAATTAATTTTATATCAACCGGATTATCCAGTATAGTAAAATAAAATTTTGATATGTCAATATCAACATTCTCAATATCTCCTCCTTCATTGACAAGCTTTGCCTTGATCTTTATATCATTGACCGAAGATGGCAAATCAGGATACCTGAACATTGCATCTTCTACTGTGACATTCATTCCATAAGATGGGAAAGTTTGGTCATTATATGTTCCTTTGACATATCCGTCTATTGCCAGTTTACCTTTGGCCTCGATATCGGCAAAATCCCTGGTATAAATAGCCGGAACCAGTGAGAGAAAATTCTTGAATGTGTTCTGCGGTGCATTAAAGGTCAACATGATACTCAGATCATCACCTATAACTGCAACCGACCCATCGATATTAAGAATTAACTGGTTAAGCTCTATTTTGTTTTTGCTGAATTTGTATATCTTGTTCTTTAAGTCCGCATCAATAATTGCCTTAACATTCAGGGATGACTTTTTCAGGTAATTAATACCACCACTGCTCACCGTTAGTGATCCAATGCTTGTAGTTGTATTCAGCGAAGTAAAATCCTGTGACAGGTCTCCTTTCAGTGAATGGTTTAAGTTTTTGGCCAGGATATGGATCCCTGAAGAAACATCATTATATATCAGGCTGGCATCAACGATTTCAAATTTTCTCAATGATACGTTAAATGGATTCTTTTCTTCGCCCGCAATTTCTTCAGTTTCTGTAATATCACCGGTTGATTTGGTTATATCCCAATTGGCCTGCTTATCCTCAAGAACCTTTAACAACACTCTTGGATTATTGATCCTGATCATCCTCACTTTATAGGTATCTCCTTTCACTAAACTCATCATGTCAATGGTCACAGAAACAGAATTGATATCTGCCAGAGTATCACCCTCAAAATCATTAATTCCGACAATCGTAATACCATCAAGATGAAAGTTAAAATTCGGGAAACTTGACAGAAAGGAAAGGCCAAAATACCTGAAATCCACCTTTGCCTCCACCTGCCTGTTTATTTCCTGCTTTACTATATCCATTATTTTGTCTTTGAAGAAATAGGGCAGGACAATTGCAGCAATTAACAAAATGATGATAATGGAAACAAATATCTTTAAGGTTCGCCAGATTCTTTTGGATCTTTTGCTCATGTTTTACAGATTAATATGTTAATAAAATATTATTTAGTTATATTTTTAGTTTAACTAAACACAACTTCCCTACTCCCTACTCCATACTCCCTACCTACAACTCACTAACCTTAAACCTTAGCAAATGGTCAGCAACGGTCAGAGCTGCCATAGACTCTACAATAACAACAGCACGTGGAACAATACAGACATCATGCCGGCCCTGTATTTTAAGGGTTACCGGGTTGCCTGAATTATCAACCGTTTGCTGTTCCTTATTTATTGAAGAAACTGGTTTGAAAAACAGGTTGAAATAAATATCTTCACCATTAGAGATACCTCCCTGAATACCGCCATCATGATTTGTTTTAGTCCTGATCCGGCCATTCCTGATAATAAAAGGATCATTATATGAAGAACCTTTCATCCCGGCAGCTTCGAAACCTGATCCATATTCAAATCCTTTAACTCCATTTATGCTCAACATTGCTTTAGCAAGGTCAGCCTGCAGCTTGTCGAATACCGGCTCTCCCAGGCCTAAAGGCACATTTACAAGTAAACATGTAATCGCTCCTCCCAAAGAATCCCCGTCTGTTTTGGCCTGGCTGATGTGTTTGATCATTTGATCAGAAACTGCTTTATCCGGACATAATACAGGAGAATTCTCAGTCTCATTCAAATCCAGTTCCTGGTAATTATTGTTCAGCCTTACACTTCCAATTTGTGAAACAAAAGCCTTTATTTCAATATTTTCTTTTTGCAGCAATAGTTTCGCAACAGCACCTCCTGCAACACGGCAAGCTGTTTCCCGTGCAGAAGCCCTTCCTCCTCCCCTGTAATCCCTGACACCATATTTTAGTTCATATGTAAAATCCGCATGAGAAGGCCTGTAGACATCTTTCAACTGATCATAATCCTTCGATATGTAATTTTTATTAGGAATAATGAAGGCTATAGGTGCGCCGGTTGATATACCTTCAAACAAACCGGCAATAATTTCTATTTTGTCATGCTCCTTCCTTGTTGTTGCCCCTTCTTTCAAACCTGGTTTTCTTCGATCAAGTTCCTGCTGAATAAATTTCACATCAATCAAAATACCGGCAGGGCAGCCATCGATCACTCCGCCGATATAGCGTCCGTGCGATTCACCAAAGGTAGTCAGACGAAATACAGTTCCAATACTATTTCCAGCCATGGAACAAATTTACGAAATACTTGTGGGAATGTTACAGAAGGTAAAAGATTGAATTTTGGAATACTCTAATCGATCCGGAAAACATTTTAATCAACCATAAATAATTTCATTTTTTTTTGATAATGTCTTCCTGATAATATCAAACAGGTGCCTGACAGTTACAGGTTTCTTAAGAACATCTTTCACATCAAACCACTTGGATTCAGCTATAATGTAATCTATACCTACTTTTCCGGTGGCAATATTTTTAACAATCAGCACGCGTGGCTGCACGTTCTTATAGTTATTCCTGATTATCCTGGCTGTTTCATGAATATTCAATTCTTGCGTTATTATTATTTTCTGAGACGTAAGCAGCACTATCGGAATGTTTTTCAATTCCTTATTGTTTTTCATTTCTATGACCATTTCCAGACCTTCATAATAGTCTCCAAATACCAGGTCAACAATAACCATATCCGGATTCTCAGTCCATGCTTTCGTTATTCCCTCAAACTTGTTAAGTGCAGGTAGTACTTTATAATTAGTATTTTTTAGAAATGATTGTAAAAGGTTCAGGAATTTTATATCTTCCACAACCACCAGAATTTTTTGCTTATCCACTATACATGAAAATAATAATCAGACTTAAATGACTTCAATGTAAAGTTATTTTATTCTGGAGCAAGATAAAAGGTAGATAAGTACTGATTTTTTACAGTATTAATAAGAAGTTATAACCACTAAATAATGGTAATAATATGAAATCTATTGCGTAAAATTACAGTGTATTTTTCGGCATTTACTATCCTTATCAATTCATGCTATTACCCGAAGGGCAGGAAATGCCCATACGGAATTACCCGGTTGGAATGCCGGAAAGCCAGAATGCTAACCGGTTACCTCATTCAGGTATTTCAATTTGGCTTCAAGTAAAATAAGATCCTGCTTTGCCTTGTTGATCTTATTTTCGAATTCCTCTTTTAAAAGACTTGCCTTCCCTGTATCAGCAAAAAAGCCAATGTTGTTTTCCCAAAGTTTAAGGTCATCTCGTAACCTGTTGATACGGTTTATTAAGAAACTTCTCTCTTTACGGATCATTTTATCAGCACCAGGAGTATTTTTCATTGACTCAAACCTTGTTTTATAATTGATTTTGTCCACCTCTGCAACACTGATTTTTAATTTTTCAAGATGCTGGCTGACAACATTCCTGAATTCTTTTTGAATGGACTCTTTTTCTTTGATCGGCACAAAACCTATATCCATCCATTGACGTTGGAAATCTTTGATGTATTTCAGGTTTTCATTCTTGTCAGAACCAAATTTAAAATTCTTTATCTTTTCAATGATCTCCTTCTTCTTTTTCAGATTTTCATTTTCATGTTCATGGATATTTGCGAAATAATCAGCTTTTTTATTGAAAAATTCATCGCATGCAGCACGGAACCGTTTCCATATCTTGTCAGAGTGCTTTCTTGGTACCGGGCCTATTTTTTTCCAATCACTCTGTAAATTGATCAGTTCCCTGGTGATCTTTACCCAATCTGTACTGTCTTTTAGGTTTTCAGCCTGAATGCATATATCCAGTTTTAGATTATAATTATTTAATTGTTCCTGTTTGATCTTATACAGGTATTCCTTTTTATTATTAAAAAAAGTATTCAGGCAGGTTTTAAACCGATTCCATATTTCTTTATTTTGTTTTTTGGGAGCTCTTCCAATGGTGCGCCAGATATTAAAAAGCTCATTCATCTGGTTTGTATGGTACTGCCATTCCTTCAGGTCATGAGGCTCAATTGCAACAATCTCCTCAACCTTTTCACATAAGGCGGTTTTGGCGATGAGGTTCTTCTCTTGCTCCTCATACTGTTTTTCGTAATATTCCCTTCTTCTTTCATTAATCTTATCGGTGGCAGTCTTAAACCGTTCCCAGACTTCTTCTCTTTTATCAATTGGTATGGGCCCTATCTCCTTCAATTCTTCATGATACTTCTGTAATTGCTTAAAGGAAGTAATTATTGATGTTTCCAGTATCAGTTCTTCGGTTTTTTCACACAGCCTGATCTTAGCCTCAAGGTTTTTCTTCAGATCAAGATCTTTCAGTTCCTTATTGATCTTAACCTTATCGAAAAACTTTTCTACAAGAAAATGGTAACTCTGCCAAAGATTGGAAACTTCATTTGCAGGCACCATACCAAATTCTTTCCACTGGACCTGTAATTCCTTGAAATTATCATATGTTTTCTTAAGTGTTTCCTCTGAGTTGATCAGCTCTTTCAGCTTTACAAGGATTTCTTTTTTCCTTTTGAGGTTTTCTTGTTTAATCCGTTCCTGTTCTTCCAGAAAGGCAGCTTTATTTGTTTTATAGACTTCAAAAGCTGCTTTAAATCTTATTTCAATAGGGTCATCCACAAACTGGTAATCATCCCTGTTACCCTCCTCCTCAAGATATTTATTGAACAGCCTGGTTTTTTCTTCTTTATTAAGTTTTAGGAAAGCTACTTTTATAAGTGCAATTTTTGATTTTATTACTGATATATCTTTTTCAGGAACACATTCCTCAAGTTTCTCAACCAGTTCCTCCCTGGAATAATCATAGTAATTTATTTCAGGTTCTTTTGCTCCCTCTCCTTCACCAGTATCCTTTTTATCATCTTTCTCTTCTTCTTGTGATTCTTCGTATTCCTTTACACTTACAGTAAGGACTGCAGTTACTGCTTTACCTTCCTGCTTTTCAGCTTTTTTATGATCAATTACTTCTTTTTCTTCTTCAGGCTTGCTTATAACCTTATTTGTTTTCTTTGTTACAGCTTTTTTTCCTTCAGTAATTAAGGCAACTGGTTCATTATCTGTATTGTTTTCTTTTCCTTTATGCTTGTCTGTATCTTCAACAGACTCAGTATTCTTCTCCTTGCCAACCTGATCGGTTTCATCAGGAGTCTGATTAATATGATCTTTTTTTTTCATTACAATAAAATACGTTTCAGAGTGTCTAATTAAAGACTAGTTAGATATTTCTTATTTATCAAAGGACTGCGAAATTAATAAATATTTTTAATTGATTGCTGATCGGTTAAAGATGATATATCCAAAATTGGCAAAAATAGAAAATTGATCATAGGCGCGATCGTAATGATTAACACTAATGCTTAATGGTCCTATCGGACTGTACCATATCAGTGCTGCTGTTCCCATATATGACCTGTTAGAAAATTTCTCTCCGTAGCCAACAGACAAATCAGGTTTTTGAATTATTTCCTGGTAAGGTTGAAACAAATAACCTTCAAGCCTAAAATCAAGCTTTTTCAAAATATGTCCTATGATCTTTAATCCGGCAGCAGCATAGTTATGTGCTCTGTATTTCGGAAGAAACAGGACTTTACTTTCAGGTAAAGGTTCAAAAGCAGGAGAAGCCATGATTGTAGAGATATAATTGTTAAATAGGGGCTGGTCGGAAATTAGCAACTCACCGTAAAATCCAAGTTTGAGAGGTCCAATACGCTCAAAATAATTATCATAAATGAGTTTGAACTGGAACCAATTATGATGTTTACAAAATTCCTCTCTGTTTATAGATGTAGAACCGGGAATATTTTTCTCAATTCCATTAACATAATTAGCCAACATTATTAGTCTGATCCCCCGATTGGCATACTGTTTATAATTCAATGAGTTCAACTCAAATAAAATTCGGGGAGTATAAAAATCAAAATAAGTTACATCGGTTGTATCCAAACGTGAAAAAGAATTAGTCTGATAATATTCGTCTTTATCCCTGACCAGAGATACTCCGCCAACAAGTTTGCCTGTATTAGTAATGGGGATACCTATATCAAACCAAATGAAACTTTCATTTTCCACAAGAAATGAGGGTGTTACATCTTCAATAAAATACGTTGTATTTTTAAAATAATTCCGGTGATTATATGTATATCCTAATTCAGTATATAACATAGGCCTGGAAGGAAAGTCAAATTTTGTTCTTGCCTGGAGCGAACTGTAAAAACGTCCGATATATGCATTCCCGGCAACCGTAGCTGCAAAAGAGCTGAGATAGCGGTAATTTATTCCAAAAAATGCTTCATTAGCAGAAGTAGTGCTGATATTACCCCCAAACTTAACTATGAAATTTTCCGAAGGTTTGACATCAAGAAAAAGGTCATAATAACCCGACTCTTTGTTATATTTCAATTCCGGAAAGATATAACTGATCTTATCATCTGCAAAAAGCTGAAAATATTCTTTTTTAATGTCCTTAAGTGTAGTGAGTAATGCACGTTTTTTTAAGATATTGTATACATACCTGGATTGACTTTTGTTGAGCCCTTTAACATTAATAGTATCTATGACTAACTGCGGTTTCCTTATATTAAATTCTTCACGTTGTTTTTGTCTTTCTTCTCTATTGATGCGTTCATGGATCATAGATTTGATTTCATCCATATTGTCCATGGTCCTGATGTAACCGCTGTCGATAAATTCTTTTGTTCTGCTAAAATCCAGAATATTCACCTTACCAAGATCATGTTCAATCAGGACGCCATTATTGAGGATTACATCATAATCCGTCTTGGCCACTAACATGTTCTGTATTTGTGAAATAATATCATCTTGTGAGGGAGAACCGTAATTACCTGCTGCTTTACTTCCTATAATCACATCCGGATTAAAAGCATCAACAGCTATATCCGAAGGGAAATTATTGTACATACCTCCGTCAAATAATAGTTTACCATCAATATTGATCGGCATAAAATAAAAAGGAAACGTCATTGAAGCCCTTATGGCATTTCCTAACTGACCTCTATCCATTATCACCGCCTCATTTGCCTCAATATCAGATGCAACACACCGGAAAGGAATAAGTAAGCTGTCAAAATTGTAATCAGCAACTGCGCTCGCACTGGCAAATAATTGCATGAACTCAAAATCCATTTCAAATGGTGATATGATATTGGTGGGTAATTTTGATCGAATTTTGTTTTGACTAATATCATAATAAAACTTAATATTAATCCATGAAGCATTACGGCTTTCCTGTTTAAAATAATACCTGTATTTTTTATCGATCACACCGGAAGCCAGTCTCATGAATTCATCAGAGGTTACAAAGCTTTCAATCTCTTGGGGGCTGTATCCGCTGGCATACAGACCACCTACGATTGCTCCCATGGAAGTTCCTGTTATATAATCAATGGGTATATCGTTTTCTTCCAGGGCTTTCAAAACTCCAACATGTACAACCCCTTTTGCACCACCACCACTTAAAACCAGTGCCACTTTCTGGGCTTTCAGGATAAAAGTGGGAAAACACAGGAATATGAATGAGATAGTTAATATAATGACTCTTTTCATTAGCATCTAATAATACCTGACAGAAAATAAAATTATAATAAATATCGATGATATCAAAAAATAATGCTAAAAGTATTCCTAATAGTAAAGTGACGAGTGACCAGTGATCAGTGACCAGATAGGGAATGGATTATATAGGATTTATGATTTGACAATGTTACTTAAACCTTTCCCAGTGCCTGATCAAGGTCTTCCATGATATCATCAACATCCTCTATTCCTATTGACAAACGTACAAGTCCGTCACTAATTCCTGCAATATGCTTGGCTTCTTCAGTAAGTTTTGCATGAGTCATTGATGCCGGATGTTGTATCAGGGTTTCGATACCACCAAGGGAAACAGCAAGCAATGCCAATTTCACGTTATCCATCATCACCTTACCTGCTTCAATACCGTTTTTCAGTCCGAAACTAATCATAGACCCCGGTCCACGCATCTGTTTTTTTGCCAATTCATATTGTGGATGGGATTCCAATCCCGGATATTTAACCCATTCAACTTTGGGGTGTTTTTCCAGGAAGTCAGCGATTTTCCTCGCATTATCCTGTGCCCTGTCAATACGGATTCCCAACGTTTTTAATCCTCTTCTTGTCATGAACGCCTGGTGTGGATCCATGTTGCATCCCATATTTGCCATTACACCTCGCAGTAATTTATGATCTTCCTCTGTTTTTGCCACAAGCATTCCAGCTACAATATCTGCATGTCCATTAATAAATTTGGTCATGGAATGAAGCACTATGTCAGCACCAAGATCCAATGGATTTTGAAGGTATGGGCTACAAAAGGTATTATCCACACAAACCGGGATACCAAATTCATGAGCAATATTAGAAACTGCCTCGATATCAGTTATTCCAATGGTTGGATTCGCAGGTGTTTCAATGTATAGCAATTTGGTATTTGGCCTGATAGCTTCTTTGACCTGTTTAAGATCAGTAGTATCGATATAGGAATATTCCACGCCGAATTTCGAAAACAAGGATTCCATTACAGCCCTGGACGGACCGTAAAGAGCATTATGGCTAACCATATGTTCACCTGCTCCCAGGTAAGCCATGTAAACACTTGTCACAGCTCCCATTCCAGAAGAAGTACCAATACCTCCAAACCCGTTTTCCAGAGCCGCCACAGTATTCTCAAGTTCCCCGATGGTCGGATTTCCTATTCGTGTATAGATATATCCATCCTCCTCTCCTGCAAAACATGCAGCACCATGATCTGCACTTTTAAATTTGAAGGTTGATGATTGATAAATCGGAGTTGTTGCACTGCCAAGCTCATCTTCAAAATCGCCGGCATGTATCAGCTTTGAATTAAATCCCATTTTTTCTGAACTCATAAGTATTTATTTTATTTTTTATTTTTATATTATTAATAATTAGTTTAGCAAGTTGTTAGTTGTGAATGTAATAGGTTATAGGTTATTCGTTATCACTAATCACCAATCACTAATCACCAATCACTAACCACCAATCACTAACCACCAACCAGTCGTGCAAATTTATAATCATTTTGAATATAAGGCAGTTTATTAATAAAATAAATTTTGAAAAACATATGTAATTTTGTACTTTTATAATATAAAATCA
Organism: Bacteroidales bacterium; assembly: GCA_030606625.1. GTDB lineage: Bacteria > Bacteroidota > Bacteroidia > Bacteroidales > B18-G4 > JAUWGC01. The sequence continues at coordinate 11,274 of JAUWGC010000037.1, forward strand.
AATCAATATATTATGAAGAAAATAACTTATTTAGTATTTATCACAGTGATCTCTTGTTTTATCACCGGTAATGGCAAAGCGCAAAATTACGTAAGCACCGAACCTTTAAACAAGAACACGATACTTGAGGAATTTACAGGTGTTCAATGCTCTAATTGCCCTGCCGGGCATCAGGTGGCAGCCAGCATACTTCAAAATAATCCGGGCAGGGCATTTGTGATCTGTTATCACCCATACAATTCAAGCTATACTGCTCCATATCCCGGCAATCCTGATTTCAGAAGAACATATCCAAATGCATTCTATACCGTACCTTACTGTGGGTCATCGAGATTTATGCCGAGTGCTTTTATCAACAGGCGCATTTGGAGTAATGGCGACAGATTGTAAAACAGAACAGTACGTCCCTGAATGAAAAAATGATATAAACATTGCAAAACGAAAATATTTTATCAGATCTGTTTTACGTGTGGGCCGGTGAGCATCCGGACAATATTATAAATCTGCCATCATCCGGCTCCGAAAGAAAATATTACAGGATTATTGGCGGTAACAAACAAGCTATCGGAGCATTCAATCCCAATAATTTAGAAAACAAAGCATTTATTGGATTTACAAAACACTTCCGGAAATACCGCCTGCCGGTTCCTGATATTTATGATTTTGATCCGGATCAGGATATTTACCTGATACAAGACCTTGGAAACAGAACCTTATATGATATCCTGCAGGAACAAAAAACATATGGCTTTTCAGTTGAAATGCAGGAATTCTTTAAGGAAGTTATCGAAGAATTATTAAAGTTCCAGATACTGGCCGGCAAAGATCTGAATTATTCATTGTGTTATCCGCGGGCCTCATTCGACAGGCAATCTATGCTCTGGGACCTGAACTATTTTAAGTATCATTTTCTTAAACTTGCAAGAATACCATTTGATGAACAGAAACTGGAAGATGATTTTAATTCCTTAATGGCGTTTCTGCTGGAAGCCGGATCTGATTTCTTTATGTACCGGGATTTTCAATCCAGGAATATCATGGTGCAGGAAAACAAACCATATTTCATTGATTATCAGGGAGGCAGGAAGGGGCCACTTCAATATGACCTGGCATCGTTGTTGTTTCAGGTAAAGGCCGATATACCATTTGATATCAGGGAACAGCTCCTGGATTTCTACATTTCCCGGGCAAATATATACACATCAATTGATAAATCGGAGTTTAAGAAATACTATTATGGGTTTGTTTATATCCGGTTGCTGCAGGTAATGGGTGCTTATGGTTTCCGCGGGTTGTTTGAACGCAAAAAGCATTTTCTTGAAAGCATTCCATATATTCATAAAAACCTTAAATGGCTTGCTAACAATGTTACTTTGCCCATACAGATCCCGGAATTGATGAACGTTTTATCCGGCCTGGCAAATTTCCCTGATTTTCAGCAGCAGAAATATACTCCTGTCAATACATCTAACCTGACTGTCACTATCAACAGTTTTTCATACAAAAAAGGAATTCCCCGCGACTATTCTGAGCATGGAGGAGGATTTGTATTCGACTGCAGGGTTTTGCCTAATCCCGGTAGAGAAGAAAAATACCAGTCTTTCAACGGTAAAGATGATATAGTTAAAGATTTTCTGGAAAGCAATATAGAAGTGTTTGAATTCCTGTCTGCTGTTTATGATCTGATTGACCGTTCTGTCGAAAAATATATTGAAAGGGATTTCACACATCTGATGATAAGCTTTGGATGTACAGGAGGCCAGCACCGGTCAGTATATTGTGCAGAAAAAATGGCAGCACATCTGAAACAAAAATACCCTGTGAATGCCACTTTAAAGCATGTGGAGTTGGATTGAACACTTTTAAGAGGTTATTGATTGTTATTGGTTATTCGTTATTCGTTATTCGTTATTCATATAAAACATTTACCTAATGAAAGGGATGATCTTTGCGGCTGGCCTTGGGACAAGACTGCTTCCCCTCACAGAGAAGACTCCGAAAGCTCTTGTGGAAATTGGAGGAATACCTATGCTTGAGATCATCATAAAGCGATTTATTATGTTCGGAATAGATCGTATTATCATCAATGTTCATCATTATGCTGAGCAGATAATTCGTTTTCTGAAAGACCACAATAATTTTAATATAAACATTGCTATCTCTGATGAACGCAACTTCTTATTGTATACCGGTGGCGGGTTAAAAAAAGCACGCTGGTTCCTGGATGGTAATGAGCCATTCCTGTTGCACAATGTTGATGTGCTTTCAGACCTGAACTTAAAAGAAATGATCAATACTCATACAGCATCCGGTGCACTGGCTACTGTCGCTGTCAGGGACAGGCCAACATCAAGATATCTTCTTTTTAATAAAAAGGACAACTTGTGCGGATGGATGAACACAAAAACCAATGAATTAATATCATCCTGTGATCCGGGTAAACAATTTAAAAAACTGGCCTTTAGCGGTATTCATATTATTGATCCTTTTATCTTTGATCTGTTGGATACACGAAATAAATTCACCATCATAGAAGCATATTTGAAGTTAATGGACAAGCATTCCATAAAAGCTTACCGGCATGATAAAAGCTTATGGTTTGACCTCGGGAGTAAGGAAAATCTGATTACTGCCGGAAAGTTCATCAGCCAAAACAAGGGTTTTATTATTTAGTGGCCTATATGGGAAATATTCAAAGAACTTAGTTATATTTGCCACTCGGGGCACACACACGATATAGCTAATTGCTTGTTTAATATTGCATTAAGGTTTGTGGCACGTGGCTACGTTATCACAACCTGATAAAAACTTCCTTACGATCAGCAACTAACCATACCGCAAAACGTTACCTGTAAGGCAAATTCGTGACTCAAATCATATAAATATTAATAAAGGAAAAATATCCTGCACAAAATTTATTAATGAAAATACTCCTTATTTCCCCAACCATTGATTCCGAAAAAAGAACTAATAAAGGTCTTATGATGCCTCAACTTGGCCTTTATATTTTGGAAGGATTAACTCCACCTGAACATGAAGTTATTATTATTGAGGAAGAGACAAACCACATTGATCTTGATCAGGAGTGCAATCTTGTCGCAATAAGCTGCATGACGGCAAATGCTCCGAGATCTTACGAACTTTGCCAGGAATTTAAAAAAAGAGGCAAAACTGTAATACTCGGAGGAGTACATCCGACCCTACTCCCTGACGAGGCCTTGCAACATGCCGATTGTATAGTAATTGGTGAAGCAGAAGGAGTTTGGGAAACATTACTTAATGATTTCCAGAATAATAATTTGAAAAGAAAATATCATGATCCGTTACCTGATTTAGGAAAATATGTTCCAAAAGATTTCAGCAAAATTATTAAAAAAAGACTGTTTAATCTTGTTCCGATAATGACAACCCGGGGATGCCCTTACAATTGTGATTTTTGCTGTGTCACAAATCTTTATGGAAAAAAAATCAGATATGTACCTGTAGAAAATGTAGTGCGGGACATTGTGGAATCCGATGCAAAGAACTTTATGTTTCTGGATGATAATATTATTGGCTATCCAAAGTATGCGAAAGCATTATTCAAGGCAATTAAACCTTTAAAAATTAAATGGGTAGGGCAGGCTTCTGTATCATTGCTGGTCAAAGATAAGGAACTTATGCAACTTGCAGCAGAAAGTGGATGCAAAGCTCTGTTCTTCGGAATTGAAAGTGTGTCGGAGGAACAGCTAAAATCAATGCATAAGGCAATTAAGGAAATTAAACATTTGGAAAGTGCCTTGAAAAAGATTAAAAAGATGGGTATTCTTATCCATGCATCAATGGTCTTTGGTTTTGATACCGACACAAAAGAAATATTTGATGAAACAGTTCGATTCTTAATAAAAAACAAAGTAAGTACTGTTTCCTTCAATATATTAACTCCTTATCCCGGAACAAAAATTTATGAAGACCTGAAAAAGGAAAACCGTTTGACAATTACAGACTGGAGGTATTACGATCATAATACGGTTGTATTCCAACCCAAAAATATGACACCTTACGAACTCCAAATCGGCAAATTTAATGCAAGGAAAAAGTTTTATCGCATATCGTCAGTTCTGAAACGATTACCAGGTAATCTGTATAGCCCCGTGATATACTTTGCCACTAATTACGGACACATAAAACAAGTAAAAGTTGAAGCAAAAAGAATAGCTAAACTAAAGTCAGAATTATTTGAAAATAATCCTGAATAGAGTTATTTTGATTTTTTTATGATTTTTGGTATAATAGGCAAACCTATAACTGTAACCGATAAGAAACTTTTAATAGAAAAATATTATGTGGTTGCACATCGAAAAGGTCATTCATATTATTATTAAAAGAAAACTCTCCTACATCATTTGAAGTTGTACGCCCTTGCGACCATACAAAATATGCTACCGAACCAGGTAAATATTCCCATCTTATAACAAGATTTGAACGAAATTGCATGAAATTAAAGTTCGGATTATTGAAACTATAGTCAGTATTCTGGTCATGATCTTCATCTATATCATAAGTGTTGTTTTCTGCATTATATGAAATTTCTGTATCTGTAAATTGGTGATATCTATCATAAAAGTCATCAGCAACCGGATTACTAACCCGTTTAAATTCTGAATAATCCCCCGCAGAAATAAATGGTTGCCCATAATACTGTATGCTTAAATCAGGTGTAATATAATACTCCAACCTCAGCGATAAACCGAAAGTTGACTGATCCATCCGACTAATTATGTATCTGTTTTCATTATTGTAATTAAGAGTTGAAACATATTGTAAAGTTGGTGTTATATCGTTGTAAAACGGGCCTGCCGTTATTTTTAATGCGTCAATTGGCCGGTATGTTACATTCACCGAATAAAAATTAAATACACCGGCATTGTGGAAATTTTTGTTGATCGAATAATTCAAACTAAACCTTATCTTTTTCCTTCTATCGGTCCCAAGCCATGCCCATACATTCCAGTCAGCCGGCCTTTTCATTGAAGGGCCTCCACGCAAAAAACTTTTCGACAAATATTCTCCATTATAATTTATACCATAAGAAAAAGACCAGTGATTTTTAAAATCCATATTCATATTAATATTCGTACCTATAAAATTCTTTCGTCCGCCAAAATCCCAACCGCTCCATTGATTAAAATTAATTCTCATCTCCCGAAAAATTGAAAACGGTTCCCAAATTCCATATTGTATCCAAAAAACCTGAAAAACCTCATCGCCGGAGCGTAAATATCCAACATCATTTAGTTCAAGGCCTGGCGAACGCCATGTTACCCATGCAACATATCTAATATGTCCTTCTCCTGCTTTTCCAAATTCAACTGTTCCACCTTGTCCGGTTAATGAAGTTCGCGAGGAATCAACATGAATATAATCGGCATCAGGCCGTTGAAAATAATGAACAGAAGAGCGTTGTATGTTTGTCATAGCTATGGAATCAGCATTAACCCTGCTTACAACAGCTTTTAACCTAATATAATATGCTTTATTTTTCCAAAATTGAGTGAAATCAATTCCGCCTGAATAAGCTGATTTCGGTAAAAAATCAATTTCGGCATTTGTGATTTTTCTATTTGTGGAGGTAAACATTCCTCCAATAACAGTGTTACCTTTATTAATATCTTTTTGTACACGTCCGACAAAATAATTTGTGAAAGGCTCGACTTCCTCTTTACGTTTTTCACCTTTAAGATCGATTTCTGCATTTTCCTTTGGCGTAATGCTTTCCATCACTCCTATTGACCAGCCGTTTTTAGTTTTTCCGGTAATTTTGAAAGCACCTAAAATTGTGGTGTTTCCAGGGAAATCGGCATATTCTTCATCTTTAAGATCGGGATAATAATGTGGCAAACGCCCTATTCTTCTTGAATAAAACAAATTATCGCGTGCATAGGGATTTCCGCCACCGGATATTTGAAAATTTAAAATATTATTTCCTTCTATAAAAAATGGGCGCTTCTCTCTAAAAAAAGTTTCGAAGGCTGATAAATTTACTTCCGAAGGATCTGCTTCAACCTGCCCAAAATCAGGATTTATAGTAAAATCAAGAGTAAGGTCATTTGTTATCCCAACTTTTCCATCTACACCTCCCGAAAATGTGAATTTTTTTCCGGCAGCATAAGGATTACCTTCTTCTTTTTTGAGATATTCTTGTTTTACAACAACATAAGGAAAAAGATCAACCTGACGCTTTGGCTTGATATTATTAATTCCTTCCAAAGTACCGAAATGATGAACCCATCCGCTTGCATCTCTCGGAATAAACTGCCATAAAGAGCGCTCCTCATTTCTATATATTCTTCGTGTAAATTGCATACCCCAACTATGATTCTCTTTTTTCCCGAAACGCAATTGGCTAAAAGGTATTTTTATTTCGGCTATCCAGCCCGAATCAACCATTGAAGTTTTTCCGTACCAAATCGGGTCCCATGTATCATCCCAATCAGCACCATCGTCGGTAATTGCTTCATCGCCACGTACACCGGCTGCATTTAGTGTGAATGAAAAGGCAGTCATTTGATCATTATAACTATTAATATTAATTTCAATCCAGTCTCCTTCAAAATCGTCTCTCCGACACATACGTTTATCAATTTCATCGGGGATGCTATCATAAGCAAGAATTCCAATGTATAAATTGTTATCGTCGTAAAGTATTTTAAAAAATGTAGGTTGTGAAGGCAACTTACCTTCATACGGACTATGCTGGATAAAATCTCCTCCCCATTCAACCAAATTCCAGGATTCATCATCCAATACTCCGTCAATTGTTATTGGCCCATTGGTGATTTTTTGAGTTCTATAAGATTTCTTCTGAATGGTATCTTGTGAATATCCTAATATTGAGATTATTACAAATAGTACAATCCAGAGATTTTTCATTAAACAAATTTCTATTT
>JAUWGC010000039.1 GCA_030606625.1 Bacteroidales bacterium
AATCCGATAGTAAATAACAGTTTTAGTAATGATCGTTTATTCATAAGTGTTTAAAAAGAAAAGCAAGTCATTTTTAAGTCTGGCAAAAACTATAAAATAAATCTTTATTTTTTTATACCAATTTCCATTTGGATCAGCAAATCTATAATTTTTTTTTAAACATCTACCATAAAAAATTGTATCAAATACATTATTTTGAAACCCTTGCAACAGATTTTCTTGAAGGTTCAAGGCTTGTCAAGTGAAATGCGACGAAGAAGTATATTTCATCGTGGTTTAAAGAAAGCATACTTAAACATACTGCATTAATAGCGTATTACTTTCAAGCTGGAAATAGCCGTATCAATTTCGATGTTTATATTTTTATCGCAATCTGCAAAGTTCTCGGAAATGTAAGTGTTCTTTCCAATTTTATTAAATCCTTTAAGGTCTTTGGTAGAAAGAAATGTGTCGGTATTGATTTCGCAGGCAACATTTTCAGGTATTTTGATCACAATCGAGGAAGCACCAGCGTCAATATTGATTTCCGTATTGTCGGCAAGATCTCCAAGCCTTACCTCTATTGAAGCAGCACCTCCGTCGATATCAAGGCTATTTATTTTGAAGGGGCTAAGGTCCATTTCCAATTTCGCTGCACCAACATTAAATTCCAGATCCCATACAGGATTGGTATTCAGCTTCAAAAACACTCTGTTCTTAATTGTACCTCTTCTAATAGTTGTTCCTTTCAAGCCTATTTTTATCACTTTACGATCATCAACATCTATAGATTTAAACTCATATGTACCCAGATTACCTTCCTGTTGAAATTCAATCAGGTCACTTGTTACATCTATCACCTTAAAAGTACCTGCTGCCGCATCAAATACCAACTTTGCCAGTTGAATATCTTCGCTGTATGGTTCATTGATATGTTGTTCTGACCAATCATCATAATCCAACTTTTCATGTTTAACCCATCTTTCACAAGGAAATCTGAAAATCGCATGGTCTCTCCAGTATCCGGGGCTGTATGCAAGAATAATGACTGTTAAAACCAGGGCAACGACTGAAAGGATCAGTTTTGCAGTATTTTTAATTGGTAATAGTGATATTCCTATCAGAATTAACAGCACTGGCCATAAGCGCAATATATCAAGCCAGGAAAAGATAAAAACATTAAAGTTTTTCAAGATAAATAAAATCCCGATGATTATCAGAATAACCCCCCAAAATATAGTTTTGTTTTTCATGATCAATCATTTTTTGTTTTGGAATAACTCGATCTGATCAGAACGATTCCCACTATGACCAGGATTATTGGCCATAAATCCCCAAAATCAACCCTGGGAATAAAACGTATTACCAGGAAAATAGCACCCAATGCTATGAGTACCAGACCAGCAATAAGGCCTCCGTCATTCCTGTTTTTCTGCCACATTTCTTTACTGTGATGTGGTGATTCAGGTCTAACACCTGTGGTTTTCTTTTCATTTTCCATATTTGATTGATTTACGTTAATATTAGGTTCTTCCTCTAATGGCAGGGCAATCCAAAGAATAAGATAAAGGATTACTCCACTAGCTCCAAATACTGCAAGGAGAACAAATATTATTCGAATTATTATTGAATCAATATTCAGTGCAGTAGCAATCCCACCGGCTACACCACCGATGATAGTATCAGTCCTGCTGCGATAAAGCCCAGTTCTTTTTTTCATCTTTTATGCTTTTATTTAACAAATATAAGCTAAAAAATAATAATATGGTTTTTTTGTATTATTTCTTGATCAATCACAGATTGTAATACAGTGATTATTTAGGAGGCCGGGGACTATCCCGATATCTATCTTTTCTCTTTATGCACGGCCTTTCATAGCAGAACCTGGGTAGTTTGCTTTTACAGTTTCCTTTCTCCAGATAAAATTTCAATGCCACATAAAGATCCAAACCTGAAAAATTAGTCAGGTTAAAAAATCCCAATATTTTTTCTGTTCCGATAGTAAAATAATAAATACGGGCTGCCAGCCCAATGCGCGGATATCTATAATCATACAATGATATCGGAAGGCTGATGTCAAAAAAGCCGGATTCATACCTGGGAGTCAACCCTATCACAGCAGGCCTGTAAATATATGCTTTAGCAATCCTGACCGGATGAACAATTGTTGCATTAAGATACCAATGATCAGTATAGCAATAGTCAAACTGCATGCTAACAGCAGCAGGAAGTGCTATTGAAAATTCATCAGCTGTCTGGGTACAGGTGGGTGAACCGCACAACCTTGTACTAAAATCTTCACTCAATTGGTTAATGTTTTTATAAGTCTTGAAAATAGAATCTATGTCTTCCCAATAGACCGATCCATGATGGAATTCGTACTTACGGGCATTATTTCTGAACTTGATCATCCCAAAATCTAAAATAGAAAAACCAATCCTGTAATTATACTGATCGAATTTCTGATTGCATAATTTACGATATTTGATATTTGAATGACCTTTTTTATTCTTCTGATAGGTCATTCCAAGGTCAAAGCCAACACCATAACCTTTGATTAAATTTCCATAAAAACCCTCATTAGTGGAATAATTTACTGGTAATGCATAACCTACATCAGCAGTAATATCCAGAATATCGACTGTGCTGCCATTAGGAACATAATAATCAGTTTTGTAACCATTGAAATATGTTCCCGCATGCCCCAATAGCTTTTTCAGGGTAATACCACCCGTCCAGCGATTTCTGGAATATTTTTTCAGGACATAAGCATAACTGAAACTTATTTCACTCCATGTTAAAGTTGAAAAGTTATATTCATCATCATGGGTAAAGAGGATATTCCGTTGTGGTGCATAACTTAAATCATAATAGAAAAAATTAGCCATATCATATGGCAGATCCTTTATAACATTAACAGTGTAAAAAGAAGTTTGGATAGCAAATGCATGATCATTGTTCACCAGCATAGCTGAAGGTCCCTGGACTATGATGTTTGTATAGAACTGTTTATCGGACTTGTTGTTGTTAGTGTAAAACGGCCGGTCTCCATTACTATGCTCTACGGGGTGGAGTTCAATAGTATAGTCTTTCTTAAAAAAATCAAAAAAATTATACTCGTCTTTTGAAATATAAAGGTAATTATTCTGATGGAATACGTCTGCAGCTATGACATTAACATCCAAATACAATCTTGAATTTAGTAATAAACTTGGATTGATGATAGCACTATTGACTCCCGCATAATTACCATTAACAAGTCCAAGCATTTCTTGGGATCTGACAGGAGCCGTTAAAAGAATTAATAGAATTATGCTTGAAATCTTTACTAAATCAATAATCAGAGATTTCCACATAATGATGCTACAAAAAAAAGATTATTTTATTGCATAAGATGTGGGCTTAAAAAAACATGGATCATATATTTACTTGCTAAATCATTGTACGTTAAGATATACAAAATGTTTGCCTGATCTTAATTATTATTATACAAATGTTTCACACAATATAACAAATTGAATAATGAGGTATGAAGTACGAGGTATAGTTTACCCCGTTGGAATAATTATCCTATGGGGTTTATCTATATTGGGAAATAATATTCAGTCATTACCTTTATTGAACACCATATTCACTGTTCTGGCATGGAGTTTTCCTCCTGTATCTTGCGCAGTATCCCTTATTGAAGTTAATCTTAATTGAGGCGTATATATCCAATCCCGTAAAATCACTTAAACCAAAAAAACCTCCCAGTTTATCGGTTCCAATTGTAAAAAAAGCTATTCTTGCAGCAATCCCAATACGTGGATATCTCAAATCATACAATGAAATAGGCAGGCTTACTTCGTAAAGCCTGCTTTCATACCTTGGTGTCACTGATATTTGTGCAGGCCTATGCAAATAGACTTGTCCGAGTCTGACCGGTAAAATTGCGGTTCCATTTATATACCAGTCTTTAATAAACTGGTAATCAACTTGAGCCGAGATAGCAGATGGAAGAACGATTGAAATCTCATCATTCCTGAGTGACGCGTCCGGGTTACCGTAAAATTGCTCACTGACCACCCTTGCTATCTGGTCCAGATTATAATAGTGCAGTGTATCAATTTCTTCCCAGTAAGAATTTACATTATCATATACGTGTTGTTCCGCATTCTCAGTAAATTTGATCCTTCCGACATCCAGTAATGACACACCCACCTTATAATAATAATCAGGATATGACTGCATGCAAAGGCTATTGTATTTTTTCCTTTGATATCCTTTTTTTGTTTTCAAATAATTAAAACCAATATCAATTCCAAAACCTTTCCCTTTTATTAATTTACCATCATCCGGGAAATTGTTATTCTCGTAGTTAACCGGGATAGAAAAACCAAGCTCTGCATCCAGATTCCTGAAGTTGATAGTACTGTCGTTTAAAACGATATAGTCAACATTATTTGCTTTCATATACCCTCCTGCAAATCCCATAAGGTATTTCACAGTGATCCCACCCGTTATACGATTCATGCCTTGTTTGAAGATAACACCAGCATATGTAACACCTAACTCCGTCCAATTTAAATTGGTAACATAAAAATCAAAATCATTATAATTAATGTTATACTGTGGTGGATATTTCAGGCTTTCATATGTAAAATTCGCAATTTCATATGGGATTCTCCTGATAGAATTTATTGTCCTGTAAGCTGTATACAATGCAAAGGCATGATCTCCTTTCACAAGCATAAAAGACGGTCCCTGGAGCCTAAGATGCAGGTAAGCATTCTTCAAATCATTATTGCTAAATCTATCAACCGGATATTCATTCTTACCGTAAGATGGGATTATACCATGGGGACCGAACATTTTAAATAATCTATAATCCTCCCTATGAATATAAACCATATTATTATCTACAAAAAAGTCTGCTGTTGCGATATTAATATCCATATAGAGCTTGGAATTAATAATTGAGGATGGATTGATGGCAATACTATTTGATCCGGCATAATTACTGTTGACAATCCCCCACATTTCCTGGGACATAACAGGAATCACTTGGTTTAAAATCAAGATTATCAGGATACAAGACTTTGATAATTTAGACCAATGACGGATGCTCATTGATAAAAGCCGGATATTTAATAGTGTTGAATGAATAATGCAACAAATATATTAGTTCTTAGTTCTTAGTTATTTGTTATCTGTTATTTGTTATTACTTTGAACCTATAACCTATAACCTATAACATCTTACAATATTTCCGATCAACAAACTTATTAATTTCAACTCTTGTATAACTTTAAAAACAGAATATTATTATTTTTTTATAATTATTAATAATCATTTTGAAAAAATACTCGTACAAGATACTATATGGAAATATTTTAAGTTTTATTACGTCTGACAAAAACAGAACATCAAATAAACAAAGTATTTACAATGCTTTTGAGGGAATCATCAAGTAGTGGATTTTAGGAATGCCTAAAATTATATTGTATATTTGTATAAAATATAATGTTTATAAATGCGGATGTGGCGTAATTGGTAGCCGCGCTAGATTTAGGATCTAGTGCCGAAAGGCGTGGGGGTTCGAGTCCCTTCATCCGCACAACCAAATCTGAGACCTTAAGAAGAATTTTAAGGATTTTCACTGGATACAAGTGATGTGAGTATATCCAGTTGGATAAATTTTGTAATTACTATCCATTGTTTAATCAAATATTAAATATTGTGATAAAGAAAATTACATATTTGATTTTTTTCGTATCTGTCTTATCTTATGGCCAATCAAGTGATCCAATACATAACAAGATTGACAGCCTGGAAAATTTATTGTCCTTAAGTCAGGATGAGAAAAAGGTTCAACTATTAAATGCCCTGGCAGGCCAATACATTTCAATATCCAAAGACACCGCTAAATACTATGCTGAAAGTGCACTCAAATTAGCTGTTTCCTATAATTTACCCTACGAAAAGGCTATTGCATGGTTTCATCTGGGTAAAATATTTTACTTTAATGACAGTTTGAATCAGGCACTGGATGCATTAAACCAGGCATATCCGATTCTTTACTCATTCAAAGACAGCACCAACCTTTACCGGGTATTTAATTATCTGGGTTATATATACTTCGACATAGGTGAATATGATAAGGCCATTGAATACCAGAACCTGTCACTTGAAATTGAAAAAAATATCAATAACCAACGAGAAACGGTTGCTCGCCTGATTGACATTGGTACAGTTTATGAATATTCCGGTAATTACCAAAAAGCTCTGGCTTATTACAACCAAGCCCTAAAATTACAGAGAGAAATCGAGGATAAAGAAGGAATTGCCAATGTGCTGAATTATCTTGGCAATGTTTATCATACCTGGAGTAAATACGAAAAAGCACTTGAATATTATCTTGAGTCCCTGAAAATTCAGGAAGAACTAAATTTTCAAAAAGGTATTGCTATTGCTGTAAATAATATCGGTGTTATTTATTACGATTGGGGAAATCTTGATAAAGCCCTTAAGTATTTTACTCAAGGTCTTGAAATAGAAAAAAAACTTGAAGATAACCTGGGGATAGCACAGTCTATCAACAATATTGCCATCATTTATGATGAAAAAGGGAATCGGAAAAAAGCACTTGAATACTATGACAGATCATTCGAACTAGCTAAAACAGTTAACGATAAAGTGAGTATGGCCATTGCCCTTAGTAATATCGGAGAATTCTATAAAACAGATAAACAATTTGATAAAGCAATGGACTATTATCAAAAATCTCTTCAATTAGATAAAGAAATTAACAATCGAAAAAATATCGGGGAAACCTACAATCTTATTGGAAGTTTATATTCTGAACAGGGGAATTACACCAAAGCACTGGAATATTACAATAAAAGTCTAACTATCATCAAACCCCTTAACCTTTTGCTGGCAATGGCTGAAAATTACAAAGGAATGTCAGAAGCATATAATAAAATTGGCAACTATAAAAAAGCCTATGAATACCATGTCGATTACCATAAAATAAATGATTCTGTCTTTAATGAAACCCTTGCAAAGCAACTAAGCATGTTGCAAACCAGCTATGAAATAGACAAAAAGGAAAAGGAAATAAAACTCCTGAATGCAGAAAAAAATCTAAATGAACTGGAAATTAACGAAAAGAAAGAACAAATTACCCGTCAGAGAAACATAGGACTGGGACTGATTATAGGAGTCTCTGTTATTGTGATTTTCTCTATTATGTTATTCCGCCAGTTCAGGTTAAAAAAAGAAGCACTGGTCATACTGGATGCTCAGTACAAAGAAATAAACGAAAACAGGAAAAAATTATTGATTGCGAAGGAAAAAGCGGAGGAATCAAACAAATTAAAGTCGGCTTTCCTGATAAACCTGTCGCATGAGATCCGTACTCCGATGAACGGGATTATCGGCCTTTCCGAAATGCTTAAAGATACAAGATCAAACAAGGAAGAACACGATTTTTATATTAAATCTATTCAAAGCAGTTCAAATCTACTCCTGACCCTTGTCAACAATACACTGGATATTGCTTCTATAGAAACCGGGCAACTGATCATAAGAAAAAGTAATCATAATATTTCGAAACTGCTGAAACAGATTTATGCCCATACTATGGAAGAAAAAAAGCACATGGGCAAGGAATCGATTGATTTTGAATTAACTCTTGATCAAGATTGCAAGGATCTGGAAGCTCAAATTGACGAAAAGAGATTAGCCCAGGTTATTGAGAATCTGCTTAATAATGCTTTCAAATATACTGAACAAGGATATGTCGAGCTTGGGTTTAAAACAAGTAACAAGTCACTACATTTCTATATAAAAGATACAGGTATCGGGATACCCGAAGACAAGTTTGATATCATTTTTGATAGATTCCGGCAGATTGATGACTCCTTAACAAGAAAATATGGAGGCACTGGTCTGGGCCTTTCTATATCAAAAGAATTAATAACCCTGATGGAAGGTAAAATCTGGGTGGAATCCGAGATTGGAAAAGGCACTACCTTTTTCTTTGAGATCTCCTATGAACCTGCCACTTAATTTCCAGGCAAAATAATCACCACCCCGGCATACCCTAAAAAATATGAATTAAATAATTATATTTGCACCCTTTAATATAATAACAAGTTTATATGAACATTAGCCAGGAAAAGACCGAAAACCATACCGCTACAATTAAGATCGAGTTATCCAAAGAAGACTATGCAGAGCAGGTCAATAAATCGTTGAAAGATTATCATAAGAATGCCAATATGCCAGGCTTCCGTCCGGGAAAAGTGCCTTTTGGAATGATCAAAAAAATGTATGGTAAAGCAGTTCTCGCTGAAGAAATTAACAAAATCCTGTCCGAATCACTAAACAAGTATATAACAGAAAATAAAATAAAGATCATTGGACATCCCCTTCCCGATAAAGATAAATTTCCGGAACTGGAACTTGGTAAAGACAATAATTTTGAATTCTTTTTTACCATTGGTTTTGTTCCTGAAATTGATTTGACGATCTCGGATAAAATAAAAGTTGATCACTATAACATTATTGCTAACGATAAAACAATTGACAAATATATCGAAGGATTGAGAAAAAAGTATGGGGAAATTGAAACCACCGAAGTTACTAATTCAAAAGACATATTGCGTGGAGAAATTGCCCAACTGGATAAGAATGGCAATTTGATGAAAACCGGTATCAAAAATACAACTACTATTGCCATTGAAATGTTGAAGGATAAGGATCAGCAATCAAAATTCATCGACATTAAGATGAATGATACCATCATCTTTAATCCATTGAAAGCAATTGACAACAAGACCGAAATAGCTCATATGTTAGGTGTAAAAGTGGAAGAAGCTGATAAGATCATTGATGATTTTCAGTTCACTGTTAACGAAATCATCAGGATAAAGCCGGCAAACCTCAATAAAGATTTTTTCAATAAAGTTTACCCGGACCAAAACATTAAAACAATCGAACAATTCAGAGAAATGATTGCAAAGGAAGCACAAGTAAACTATGAGCAGGAAAGTAATAAGCAATTAATGTCTGATGTCATGGAAAAACTCATCAGTGAGACTGATATCACATTACCTGATGAATTTCTGAAAAGATGGCTTCTTGAAAATGAAAAAGGCAAACTGACTAAAGGCCAGTTAGAGGATGAATACGAAAACTACGCTAAGGCTTTAAGGTGGCAGCTTATCCAAAACAAGATCATCACAGATCATCATATTGAAGTAAAAGAAGATGATATAAGGAATTTCATCAAGGGTTATTTTTCACATCATGGGCATGAAGACCCTGAGATGGATAACCGGCTCGAAGAGATGGTTGATTCAGTCATGAAGAATAAAGAGGAAGTAAGCAAAATCTATGACCAGTTATACGATCAAAAGCTCAGAGAACTGTTTAAGTCAGAGTTAAAGCTTAAAACAAAAAAAGTTACCTCCGATGAATTTATTAAAATAGTATCAGAAACAAAGTAAACAATTATATTATGAACCACGACGAATTTAAAAAATTTGCTGTTAAACATGTAGGCATCAGCAGTCTGACATTGGACAAGTATGCATCCCTCAATTCAAATTACATTTCACCGACCATTATAGAGGAACGGCAAATGAATATAGCCACAATGGATGTATTCTCCCGCCTTATGATGGACAGGATCATTTTTCTCGGTGTATCTATTACTGACTATGTCGCCAATATTGTACAGGCTCAGTTACTCTTTCTGGAATCTGTTGATTCCAAGAAAGATATACAAATCTACCTGAATACACCCGGGGGAACTGTTTATGCAGGCCTGGGCATTTATGACACCATGCAATATATTGGCCCCGATATTGCTACTATCTGTACCGGTATTGCTGCATCCATGGGTGCTATACTTTTATGTGCCGGCACTAAAGGCAAACGGACAGCACTTAAACATTCCAGAATACTGATTCATCAACCCATGGGTGGTGTTAGCGGCCAGGCTTCCGATATTGAGATTACGGCAAGGGAGATACAAAAAGTTAAAAAAGAACTTTACGAGATCATTGCCAGCCATTCAAGTCATAATTATAAAAGAATCTGGAAGGATGCAGACAGAGATTTCTGGATGTCTGCCGAGGATGCAAAAGAATACGGCATGATCGATGAAGTCCTTATAAAGAACAAAAAGTAATTTTCATCGTAAAAATATCAAATATAGGTTTCAATGGACAAAAAACATCAAAGGTGTTCTTTTTGCGGAAGGGATAAATCGCACACCAAGCTTCTTATTGCGG
Organism: Bacteroidales bacterium; assembly: GCA_030606625.1. GTDB lineage: Bacteria > Bacteroidota > Bacteroidia > Bacteroidales > B18-G4 > JAUWGC01. The sequence goes on from JAUWGC010000039.1 coordinate 10,263, forward strand.
GAATTGATGCTCACATTTGTGACAGTTGTGTAATCCAGGCTCAATCCATTCTTCAGGAAGAGATAGCCATAAGCAGCGAAGCCACATTCAAAAATATTGAGATTAAAAAACCTCATGAGATAAAAGCTTATATTGATCAATATGTCATAGGCCAGGAAGAAGCCAAAAAAGTACTTTCTGTTGCTGTTTACAATCACTATAAAAGAATTAACCAACCCGAAAAAGACGATCAGGATGTTGAGATCGAAAAATCCAACATTGTCATAGTAGGTGAAACCGGCACCGGAAAAACACTCCTTGCCAGAACCATTGCCAGGATGCTTCATGTTCCATTCTGCATTGCAGATGCAACGATCTTGACCGAAGCAGGATATGTTGGCGAAGACGTAGAAAGCATCCTTTCAAAACTCTTGCAGGCAGCAGATTATAATGTTCCGGCAGCAGAAATGGGAATTGTCTTTATAGATGAAATCGATAAAATCGCCCGTAAGAGTGATAATCCCTCAATCACAAGGGATGTTTCCGGTGAAGGTGTTCAACAGGCCTTGTTAAAATTGCTTGAGGGCACCATAGTTAACGTACCTCCACATGGTGGGCGAAAGCACCCGGAACAAAAAATGATACAGGTTAACACACAAAATATTCTTTTTATTACCGGAGGCGCATTCAATGCAATCGACAAGATCATCGCATCACGCCTACAAACCAATGTTATCGGTTTTAATTTTGATAAGGAAAAAGATAGTATTGATAGCGAAAACCTATTGCAATACATTGCACCTGCCGACCTGAGAAAGTTCGGACTGATCCCCGAAATAGTAGGTCGTTTTCCTGTCCTGACTCACCTTAATCCTTTAACACGTGACATATTGTTGAGAATCTTGCTTGAACCTAAAAATTCCATCATAAAACAATTCAAAAAACTCTTTAAGATGGATGGCATAAAACTTACTTTCGACAAGGAAGTTCTTGATTTTATTGTTGATAAATCCATCGAATTTAAACTGGGAGCAAGGGGATTAAGATCGATCATAGAAGCCATATTAACCGATGCAATGTTTGAGCTTCCATCCAAAAGCGATATTAAGCAATTTCATGTAACCGGGGCATACGCAGAAAAAAAAATCCAGAAAGCCAGCATAGCAAGATTGAAAGTTGCATGATCTTTACCTTTCTTTCCTGTTTTTATATCTTAAACATCATTATGTTGATCATCTCCCTGTATTTTTCGGCATAATTGTTGATTTCTGCAATGCATTGATTATTTATGAAAAGACTTATTTATATTTCCATCTTTCTGCTAATCCCGTTTACACATTTTTGCCAGGAAGTTGAAAAGATCATCGTTTATGCACAGGTTATTGACGGCGATACAATACCCATCGTACCGTTAAAACAAGTCTATGTATATTCCTTTAAGATCATTGAAAGTAAAAAGCAGGCAAGAAAATACTCCAGGCTTATAAGGAATGTAAAAAGAGTGTATCCATTAGCAAAACTGGCAGGTATAAAGTTAAGAGAATATGAAGAGATATTGATCAAAGCTACAAGTGACCGCGAAAGAAAAAAAATAATGAAACAGGCTGAAAAAGAGTTGAAGGAAAATTATGGTGGTGAGCTAAGAAAACTGACCTTCTCACAGGGCAAAATCTTAATCAAGCTTGTTGACAGAGAAACCGGTAATTCTTCATATGATCTGGTTGCAGAATTACGTGGAAAATTCGTGGCTTTTTTCTGGCAAACTTTTGCAAGATTATTTGGTTTTAATCTAAAAACAGAATATGATCCGGAAGGTGAAGACAAGCAAATTGAAATGATTGTAAGGATGATTGAGAATGGTCAACTATAGGCAGTTCCGGTAAATTCCATTGTGAATGATCAATCGTTTGCTTTGTCCTCCAGTAAAGGTACAAACCGGAAAGAGCCATGTTTTTGTTTGTTAAATTTATCAGAAGATATTTTTTGAATACTAATCATCTGCTGTAATTCAAGGTTACCAATCGGAGCAACAAGTATACCACCGGGGTTTAATTGCCGGAGTAATTCCTGCGGTATTTCGGGAGCAGCTGCAGTAATCAGAATCTTGTCGAATGGTGCAAAAGCAGGAAGGCCTTTATTCCCGTCACCATAAAACAGTTTGGGCCTGTATCCCAGTGTTGGCAGTAATGTTTTAGCCTTCTGGTATAATTTTTTGTGTCGTTCTACGGAAAATACTTTTGCACCTAATTCAAGTAAAATACAGGCCTGGTATCCTGACCCTGTGCCAATTTCCAATACCTTTTCACCTTTCTTAACCTGTAAAAGCTCGGTTTGAAAAGCTACTGTATAGGGCTGGGAAATGGTTTGCCCGAAACCAATGGGAAAAGGCTTATCCTGATAAGCGTATTCAAGGAAAGAAGAATCAAGAAATAAATGCCTGGGAATTTTACCTATCGACTTGAGTATATTCTCATCTTTTATCCCTTTTTCCCTTATATCTTCTACCAATTGTTGCCTGAGTCCTTTATGCCTGAACGAATCTATCATGATTAAATCACTTGGAAAATAAAATTCTACGCTAAAGTAATAATTTCGGACTTGATGTTTAAGGAAAAAAATTACATTTACAAAAATTTTAACAATGCTAAAAATAGGAGTACTTGGCGCCGGCCATCTGGGCAAGATCCATCTTAAATGTATCAAGCTTATTGAGCAATATGAACTGGTCGGATTTTATGATCCAAATGAGGAATTAGCAAAAATCGTTGAAGAGGAATATAAGATTCCCGCGTTTTCTTCAATAGATAAATTGATTGATGAAGTCGATGTGGTGGATATTGTTACACCAACAATTTCTCATTTTGATTGTACATCACAGGCATTAAAAAAATTCAGGCATGTTTTCATTGAAAAGCCTATTGTAACAACCATAGATGAAGCCAGAAAGCTGATTGACCTTACTGAAGAGGCCAATACAAAAGTCCAGGTTGGCCATGTTGAAAGATTTAATCCGGCATATATTGCTGCTCAACCTTATTTTGCTCAACCCATGTTTATTGAAACTCACCGCCTGGCACAGTTTAATCCAAGAGGAACGGACGTACCGGTGGTATTGGATTTGATGATTCATGACATAGATATTGTTTTAAGTGTGGTCAATTCCAATATTAGAAGGATCAGTGCAAGTGGTGTTCCAATAATAAGTGAAACTCCTGATATTGCTAATGCCAGGATAGAATTCGATAACGGTTGTGTCGCAAATTTAACAGCTAGTCGAATATCAATGAAAAACATGAGGAAATCCAGATTCTTCCAGAAGGATGCCTATATTGCGGTTGACTTTCTTGATAAAAAAGTTGAGATTATCAGGATAAAGAGCGTTGATAAAGATAATAAGGATCCATTTGCCATGATCTTCGATCTTGGCAATGGCAGAGGCAAGAAGCAGGTTTTATTTGACAAACCTGAGGTTGAGCCTGTTAATGCCATCCAGAAAGAGCTGGAAAGCTTCTATAATGCTATCATTAATGATGTTGCACCCCTAGTTACAATCGTTGATGGCTATAATGCTCTGGATGTTGCTTATAAAATAATGGAAAAGCTGGACTCTATGCCCAGTAACCTGCGTTAAATAACAATTTTGTTGAAAATATCTCCTTTCAACAAACAATATTGAAATATATAATACGTTGATTATTGTTAGGAGCCCCAAATCAAATAAAAATTACATGGTGGATTTTACTCGAAGATTGCGTCATGTGTTTCCTTTATTTATAATTCTCTTTCTATTTTTTTCGTGTAGAAAATTTGAAGGAGATCAAACGGTTCCTGCCTATATTACGATTGATTCTCTCACTTTATTTTCTAATTACGAAACCCAGGGTACAAATTCACAAAAGATCCTGAATGTGTGGATATACGTTGATGCTGATCTGGCAGGTATATATGAGTTGCCTGTTTTCGTCCCTGTCCTCGCTCACGGGAAACATAATTTAACCCTTGAGGCAGGAATAAACATGAATGGTATTTCTGCAACACGTGTGCCATACCCAATGTACCGTTCAATCAATCAGGAAGTGAATTTTACTGAAAATCAGGTGATTAATATTAACGGTGGATTTAACACAGTGGATAATGACACAGTACCGTATAAGTTTCAAACAACATACCAGGATAATTGTGAATTCATTTGGATGGAGGATTTTGAAGACCCCAGCATTTCACTCGATAGTATTATTACCAGTAAGACCAATATTTGCAGGACAACCCCTGCAGATAATCCAGTAGCTTTTCTTAGTGAACATTCTAAATATTCAGGTTATATAAAACTGGACAGTGATAAGAACTTTTTCAGAATAGCGACCAATGTTGGTAATGATGAAGGATTTGAACTTCCACAGGGAAATAACTGGCCGATCTTTTTGGAATTTAATTTCAAATGCAACAATGTTTTTACTATTGGTATTTATGCAAATGAAATATCCCAGGTTATCAGAAAACCGATATTGAATCTCCTTCCAACTTCAACATGGAATAAAATTTATGTAAACCTGAAACCTATTGTCAACAGCTCAGTAGAGGCAGTAGATTTTAATATATTCTTTGAAGGGTATTTGGAAACTGGTATTAGTGAAGCAGAAATCTATCTTGATAATATCAAATTGATTTATAGAAGTCAATGAATAAAAAAATACAGGTATTTAAATACGTAATCCTGGATTTCCTTGCTGCTGCAATTGCCTGGAGTTTGTTCTTCATATACAGGAAATTTGTAGTTGATCCAAATATCTTCCAGCATCTCAACCTTGTATTTGAAGATAATAATTTCTACCTTGGGATTACTTTAATTCCCTTGTTCTGGTTAGTGCTTTATATATTGGTTGGTACTTACCGGAAGATATACAGGAAATCAAGGTTGAAGGAATTGGGACAAACCATGTTAATCACGCTTATTGGTGTTACAGTAATCTTTTTTGCCCTGATCCTTGATGATATTATTATCTCTTACAAATCATATTACCAATCATTCATTGTACTTTTCGGACTTCATTTTTTCATTACTTATAGCTTCAGGCTTATTCTTACATCGATCACAGTAAGGAAGATCCATAAAAAAATCATTGGTTTTAATACCATCATTGTAGGCAGTAATGGAAATGCCATGTCGATTTTCCAGGAAATTGAAAACCAGGAGAAGTCATCAGGTAATAATTTCATTGGCTTTGTTAATGTATTGGATTATAATACATACAAAATAAAGGAATACCTACCACATCTCGGAAGCTTCAGGGAATTAAAGCAGATCATCGATACCTATAAGGTCGAGGAAGTAATTATTGCCATTGAAAGGTCAGAGAGAAAAACAATCGAAGACATTCTTACAATCCTTGAAGATATTAATGTCATCATCAAAGTTATTCCGGATATGCAGGATATCCTCCTGGGATTGGTTAAAATGACCTCCGTATTTCATACTCCCTTGATCCAGATATCTCCTGACCTGATGCCTGCATGGCAGCAATCGGTCAAAAGGATCATTGATATAATTGCTTCCATTATTGCTATTATTATCCTTATTCCGGCCTATTTTTTTGTAGCACTTGGCATAATACTATCATCAAAAGGACCTATTTTATATTCCCAGGAACGGATTGGCATAAATGGGATACCCTTTTACATGCACAAGTTCAGGTCAATGTATGCCGATGCTGAAAAGAATGGCCCGCAATTATCCTCGGAAAATGACCCCCGTATCACACCATTTGGTCGTTTTCTCAGGAAGGTAAGACTGGATGAGATACCCCAGTTTTTTACCGTGTTGAAAGGGGATATGTCGCTGGTTGGCCCGAGGCCGGAAAGACAATATTACATTGATCAGATCAATAAGATAGCACCGCATTACCGGTTATTGCTCAGAGTGAAACCAGGAATCACTTCCTGGGGGCAGGTCAAATATGGTTATGCATCCAATGTTATTGAGATGACAGAAAGATTAAAATATGACTTGCTATACATTGAAAATATGTCGCTTGCAATGGATTTTAAGATCCTTATTTATACTGTCATGATCGTGATGCAAGGTCGTGGAAAATAATACCTATAGTTAACCATTCTCAATCATCCTTATAATCATTTCAATTTGCCCGACTTTACCAGCCGTTTTCAAATGTCCGTCGATCCAATGGATCCTGAATCCCCCTCTTTCCATCCCACGAAACCAGGTCATTTGCCGTTTGGCAAATTGGTGTATGGCTGAATCCAGGCGCTGGAACATATCATTATAATTGATCTCACCAATAATATATTGGGTGAGATACTTATATTCCAATCCGTAAAACTTTAGTTTATCAGGTGATATTCCTTTATCGAGTAACCGCCTGACTTCATCTATCATCCCATTACTCAGCCTCATTTTTAACCTTTGGGTTATTCGCTGCCTGATGACCTGACGGTCAAACCTGATACCAAAAATAATATGGTTTATTTCCGGGAAAGATGTTAACAGGTCAGGATGCTCCCTGTAATAATACTGGATCTCCAAAGCCCTGATCAACCTTTTGCGGTTTTTAATATCAGTAATATTATGCAATGGGCTGAATGACTCCAGTTCCCGGATCAGATACTCATCTTCCCTCTGCTCCATTTCTTTCCTCAATTGTTGGTTTACAGGAACTTTGACCAAGTGATAGCCTTTCAAAACAGCTTCGAGGTACATACCAGACCCCCCGCAAAGTATTGCCATTTTGTCCCTGGCCCTGATATCATTATAAACCTTCAGAAAATCACGCTGAAATTCATAAACATTATATTCATAACCAGGATCTACAATATCAATAAGATGGTATGGTATCCGTTTTTCCCGAACATCATAATCCTTAATATCCTTGCCTGTGCCCAGGTTCATGCCACGGTAAACCTGCCTGGAATCCGCACTGATGACCTCACCATCAACATGATAAGCCAATTGCACAGCCAGAGCCGTTTTCCCGGTTGCTGTCGGTCCCAGAATTACAATCATCGAATATTTTTTTTCCTGACCATTCAACATAACAAAGACGATTTTTGATATTCTTCCTCTTTCCCTACCAGAAAATTCCTTATCTTATCAAGTTCTTCAACTGGCGATTGTCCAAATAAAAATTTGTCTGGTCTTATATCAGATTTTATAAATTCTCCGGAGTAATATTTATTAAAAAAATCAAACAGGTTCTTTTCGTCAGACTGATTAACTAACTTATGCATGGTTTTTAAATACTGCAGAATTCTCAGGCCATCAACTTTATCATGGCAAGCCTTCACAAAATGTTGTTCTGTGGTGCTGTTCTTACGTAATGGCTGCCATATATTTTGCTCGTTGTGTTCATTCAAAAACCTGCTCATGGGTGTTTCAATATCACAATTATAAAGTTCAGGGAACGTATCATATGTTTTTTTTATATCATCAAATAAAGTGTGATGATAAATAGGATAACTTTCC
>JAUWGC010000091.1 GCA_030606625.1 Bacteroidales bacterium
ACATATACCAGGTTCTCATCAAAATTACCACCCCTGACGGAATACTCGGAACTGAGTTCATTAGTGGATGAAACACCGGGAAGTGTTCTGATCAGGTCTTCAATACCACCTGTTAGAGATGGTATTTTATTAGCTATTTTAGGATCCAGGCGGATAATATTGGTCGTACGGATTTGATGATCAACTACTTCAACATCCTGCAATTCCGTTGCTTTGACAGTAAGTGAAAAATTAAGCTCTTTCCTTTGGCCATGGGCCAGAGTTACTATAATTTTTTCGGTTTTATATCCGATATATGATACAACCACTGTCAATTCTTTGTTAGCCGGGACCACAAGCAGGAAAGAACCATCAGGGCCACTTGTTGTTCCTCCCGTATATCCGGTGATGGAGATATTAGCAAACTCAACAGGTTGTCCGTTATTATCAGTGATCTTTCCAAAAATAGTTGCTTTTTCCTGGGTGAAAGCCAGGGATGAACTCAGAAAAAGGGAAGTCAAAATAATATATCTGATAATCCTGATCAAATCTGTGGTTTCATTAATAATTAATTATGAAAAGATACTATGATTTAAAATTTATAAATTCTTAGTTTTTATCTTTTCTCTTGAATTTCCCTTCTTTCCATGCTTTGATAAATTGTGCCCAGGCAAAAGGATTTAGAATAGTTATGGGTTGAGTTTGACCATTGTAATAAAGCTGGTAAATTTTCTGGTCAATATAGTACTTGTAATTCATACTGCCATCCATATCCATCAACTCAGCGCGTTTCCTGATCTCCGCCTTATCCAGATTTTTTCTTGCAATTTCAAGATCATCATCAGGTATTTCAAGATTGAGAAAAGCCTCCTTGAATTGTTCTCTTGTTGGCCATGGGTATATCACTGTTTCTGAAAGGTATATGGTGTCTGTTGCCATGACCTGTATCATGGAATAGCGATTATTCCTGATGGTGTCAGGAATGACAAATGATTCTTTTTTAAAACCAACAGCTGAAAAAACAATAGTGTCGTTTTTCTTAGCGACAAATGAAAAATAACCATTATAATCACTTATAGTACCGTAGTAAGCATTTTTAACGATAATATGGGCAAATGGAATAGGCCGTATACTGTCAGCAGTAACGATCACCCCGGAAAACTGAACCAGGTCCTGATTCCGGGTTTGTGCATGTAATTGAAGAGATGAAATCATTATTATGAATGCTGCCGGTATTTGCTTTATAATATTCATTTATATATTTGGCAACTATTCAGTGCCTTAAGTTTGGTTTTTATAAAGTGCCTAAAGTACTTAAAGTTTTAATTGCTTGCTAAATTCCTTATTATCCATCTTAAATAACTTTAGGCACTCTAAGTACTTTAGGCACTCTAAGTACTTTAGGCACTCTAAACTTTAGTTCACTTTAAGTACTGATTAGTTACAATATTTGAAATGTGGAGTAAATATATTTAAAGTATTTTAACGATAGTTGGAATAATTTATTTTCGTTCCGGGTGGCAGTTCATAAAAAAAGCTGTTACAATTTTTATGTAACAGCATTTTCATTTATGCGGGTACAATTATTTTTTCAAATATCCTTTTTCTCTGGCTTCCTTGATGGTTGCGGAAATACCATTTTTGTTAATTGTCCTCAGTCCTGCGACCGACACCTTCAATGTGATCCATTTATCTTCATCGGGGAGGTAAAACTTTTTGGTTTGAAGATTCGGGTAGAATCTTCTTTTGGTTTTGATATTTGAATGAGAAACCTTGTTTCCCACTATAGCCTTTTTTCCTGTTATTTCACAAATTCTTGACATTTTTGATTTCTTTAAGGATTCTTCTTCAAAAAGGGAATGCAAATTACGGGATTTTTTTCGAGATATTCAAATGTTTGTATGATTATTTTGTCAGAATCTTCACGCTTCACCTTTCACGCCTCACTCGTCTATCGTATTTTGTTTAGTAAAAAGGAACATTATGGACATACACCATTTACAAGGTTTCTCTTGTCAAAACTTTCCTTAGCTCATTCAACGCTGTAACTGCGGCTTTCCTGATATTCCTTCCACGGTGTTCGCCGAAAAGGAATTTTTGTGCATGGGTCTTATGAGAAGAGCTTATAGCAATCCAGGTTGTTCCAACCGGCTTTTGTGGTGTACCGCCTTCAGGTCCGGCAATACCGGAAACGGCAATGGCATAATCTGTGCCATAAAGCTTTTTAATTCCTTCAGCCATCTCAACAACAGTTTGCTTACTGACCGCTCCATACTGTTTAAGCGTTTCTTCTTTAACGCCCAAAACCGTTTCTTTTATCTTGTTTGAATAAGCAATCACAGAACCGGTAAAATAAACAGAGCTTCCGGGAACACTGGTGATGAGATGTGCAATATAACCTCCGGTACAGCTTTCTGCAGTGGCGAGGGATAGTCCTTTATCTTTCATTAACCTGCCAATAATTTCTTCAAGCTTATCGTTGTCATATCCGAAGATCAGGTCAGGGATTATTCTTTGGAGCTCCCTCACTTGATTTTCAACTTCTTCCCTGATCATTATTAAGTTATCTCCGGTAGCAGTTAGTCTTAATCTGACTATCCCTGGTTGAGGCAGGTATGCAAGCTTGAAATTGGCCGGAAGGTTGTTCTCCCATTCATTTATGATCTCTGTTATTGATGACTCTCCCATTCCCTGGGTAAGAATTGTTTTGTGATAAATAATGTGTGTATCGAATTGCCGAACCAATTTTGGGATCACAAAATCAGTTATCATGGGTTTCATTTCATATGGGACTCCAGGCATGGAAACGATAATTTTACCATCTTTTTCAAACCACATACCTGGTGCAGTTCCGTTGGTATTCCTGATAGGAATGCAATTTTCCGGTATCTCAGCCTGCCTGCGATTTATTTCTTTTACTTTTAGTCCCCTGGAATGAAAAAGCTTTTCAACATCTTCATAGGTGGGTTGGTGGAATATCAGTTTTGTATTAAAAAAGTCACACAGGGTCTGTTTTGTGATGTCATCTTTGGTTGGCCCCAGTCCCCCGGTTATTAAAATGATATCTGCCCGTTTCTCAGCATCTTTAAGGGTTTCCAAGATCTGATAGTGTTGGTCTGAGATAACACTGACCTGCTTCACTTCAACTCCGATTTTATTAAGTTGCTCTCCAAGCCATGAAGCATTGGAATTGATCACCTGTCCGATCAGGAGCTCATCTCCGATGTTGATTATTTCTGCTTTCATTTTTTATCTGTTACGATTTTCTGAAAATCTGTGGTGATAGATGATGGTGCTATAATTTCTTTTCATTTTTGGTACATTTGTGGCAATAACAAAGATATTTATTATTTATTAGTGCAGAAAATAAAAAAATCCGAGTTGATCATCAATTCCGATGGTAGCATTTACCATTTGAAATTAAGGCCGGAACATCTTGCAGATACAATCATTCTCGTGGGTGACCCTGACAGGGTTCCTCTTATATCCGGTTATTTTGACAGGATTGAATATAAAATCCGGAACAGGGAAATTGTTACCCATACCGGATTCCTGAACAAAAAGAGACTGACCGTAATGTCAACAGGAATAGGGCCGGATAATATTGATATTGTCCTGAATGAACTGGATGCCCTGGTCAATATTGACTTTAAAACCAGGCGGGTGAAAGATGATTTTACGTCACTGGATATCATTAGGGTAGGTACTTCCGGAGCGATACAAAAAAATATTGAAATTGATGATTTTGTGCTTGCCGAATATGCTCTTGGACTGGATGGATTACTGTATTTTTATGAGGATATGTGTAAAGTAGTGGATCAGGATATTCAGGATAGACTGGCAAATCATTTCAAAGACCATAAAAAACTTCCATTGCCATATATGGTCCGATGTTCTTCAGCTCTTTTAGATAAATTTGGCAAGAGATGGACAAGTGGCATTACCGTCACAGCCCCGGGATTTTACGGTCCTCAAGGGAGAAGCATAAGAATAAAACAAAGTTTTCCGGATCTTATAGACAAATTGAGATCATTTGAATACCGGGAAAAGCGAATCCTGAATTTTGAAATGGAAGCTTCTGCCATCTATGGCCTTTCAGCAATGTTGGGCCACCGGGCCTTGACAGTGTGTGCCATTTTAGCAAACAGGATCACAAATCAATATAGTAAGAACCCAGGGCAGACAATTAAAAGGTTGATAGAAAAGGTGCTTGGAATATTGGATGGTTGATGTTGAATGGAATTTAAGGTTGTTAGCTGTTTGGCCGTTAGCCGTTAGCCGTTTTGCCGTTAATTCTTAAGCAATGATTCAACATTTTCCGGAAGATAATTCTCAATGATTGATTGCACCAGCTCAACATACTTATCCCCTATTTGAGAATATTTGTCAAGTCCCTTTGCCAGCGCAATAGCATCAAGTGGTTCATTGTTTTTTCTCATCATGGCCCTGGTAATTCTCAGGGTCTCATAGGCATAACCGGTATTCAGAATATTAAGGTAGTCACTGATTGCATCCTCGATGGTTGGATAAATCTTTACTTCAAAATGGGGATCCTTAATGCCTTGTGGTTTGACACCACAACCTTTTGAATAACAATGAACACCAAAATAATTGTTAATTTGTTTGGCAAATTCTGATTTTCCCCAGCCGGACTCAATAATAGCCTGTGCCATTACTAATTTGATAGGAATAATATCAACCCGCAATGTAAGGCTGTCAATCTTCGCTTCTATTTCTTTTTCAGCGGTATTGCTGGCATTTTTAATAGGTGCCAGGCTGTATTGAATAAGTATTTTGTTGAGGGTTTTAACATATCGGTTTTTTAACTGACCGGATTTCACCAGATTTTTTTTAATATCTAATACAGTGTTTCTTTCTACAAGGATTTGATCATTAACAGATTTTATCTTTGGTAAAAAATCTGCCAGAAATGTTTTTTGTTTAATGGTTAATGATTTCCTGGCTGTAATATCTTCGGGAGTAATGACTTTTGGCCTGTTACAGAAGTTGAATAAAATAGCTGTGGCCAGTAAACTACTAATAAAAATAAAGCTTAATATCCTGGTGATAAAATAATTTTTCATCAATAATAATTTTATTTGTGAATAATTGAAATATGCCTGATTAATCTATAAATTAAAAGAATAAAGATAATTAATATTATCATAATAGAATGTTGTGTTTTAAACTAAATTTTTGTATATTTGAATAAAAGGAAACCTTATGGCAGACAATCAGGAAAATAATGAATTGGATGCACTGATCAGCTTGTTGGATGAACCGGATAAGGAAATGTTTATTCAGATCTGTGATAAGATATATTCTTATGGTTCGACAGCAATTCCAATGCTTGAAAATGCCTGGGAGAATTCATTCGACAATATGATCCAGCAACGCATTGAGAATATCATTCATCATATTCAGCTTGACGATCTTTATGCTGAGTTGCATAACTGGGCTCACTTTGGATATATAGATTTGCTAAAAGGTTTTATTCTTGTTTCCAGGTTTCAATATCCTGATCTTGATGAAGCAAAGATGATCAAACAAATTGGACGGATCATTCAGGATATCTGGCTTGAGCTAAACCAAAACTTAACAGCACTTGAGAAAATAAAAGTTATCAATCATATTCTATTCGATATTTATAAGTTTAAGGGGAATAAGGTAAATATAAATGCACCTGAGAACTTTTATATTAATAACATTCTTGATTCAAAGAAGGGGAATTCGACTTCACTTGGTATTATTTATTCTGTTATGGCACAAGGCCTGAAAATTCCGGTTTTCGGGATTGATCTGCCTAAACATTTTATTCTGGCCTATATGGATAGTATGACAGAGGGAAGTGAAAGGGTTGTCAATAAAAACAAAGTACTTTTTTACATCAATCCATTCAACAAGGGGGCTTTATTTACTCGTAATGAAATAGAATTATACATTAAGAAAATGTTATTATCTCCCAAGGAATCATGCTTTTTGCCATGTGATAATATTGACGTCATCAGAAGAATGATCGTAGAGCTTATAGATTGTTATGAAAAAGCTGGTAATAAGGTAAAGATGGAGGAACTTAATATCCTGATCAAGGCACTGGATTTATAATTGTTGTTTGGCCAAAAAGGTAAGAGAGTGACCAGTGATCAGTGACCAGTGATCAGTGATTAGTGGTTAGTGTGGTTTGCTTTTTATTGAAATATCCTGCTAATAGTTTTTATTAGTATCTCACAATCCATGCGAATATTCATATTTCGTATGTACTTCTGATTTAATTTGAGTTTGGCAGGCAAGATCTCTTCAATATAAGTCTTTTCAGGATTAATACTTTCACCAAGGATCTTATCTTCATTGATGTATTCCAGGGAGGCCAAATCAGTAAGGCCGGGTTTAACACATAATACTGTTTTCTGATCATCCGAGTAAAGATCAACGTATTTTCTGACTTCAGGCCTTGGGCCGACAAAACTCATATTTCCCCTGAATATATTCCACAATTGGGGTAATTCATCCATTTTATATTTCCTGAGAAAGCGCCCTGCTCCCGTGATCCGTTCATCTTTTTCTCCAATGGTCAGAAAGCCTTGCTTATCGGCATTGACGGACATTGTCCGGAATTTAAACAAGTAGAAATCTTTGTTGCTTTTACCAACTCTTATCTGCTTATAGAAAATACTGCCTCTGGAATCCAGGATTATCCAAAGAGAAAAAATAATGAATAATGGAAAAAAAAGAATTAATCCAAGGAAAGCAAAGATAATATCAAAAATTCTTTTAAGCATCATCCAAAATTTTCTTCAACAGAATCAACAACAGCCTTTATGACTATTTCGACCATTTTATCAGTCAGGTCATAATAAACCGGCAACGATATTTCTCTTGAGTAATTATCATATGATACAGGGTAGTCATTGATATCGTAACCTTTATTTTTATAATAACTCAGCATTGGTAACGGAATGAAATGAACATTGACTGCCACACCCTTGTTGAAAATAAATTTCATGATCCTGTTGCGCATGTTTTCGTCAATGTCTTTGATCCTTAAAAGATAAACATGATATGATGATCTTTTATCCTGATCTTCATACAATGGTATCTGAGCCCAGTCATAATTGGAAAGGGCACGGGTGTAGCTGTTGAATATATGTTTGCGCTTTACAAGCATATCTTCATCATACCTCTGTAATTCGACCAGTCCCATGGAGGCCTGGATATCGGTCATATTGTATTTATATCCTGCTTCAATAACGTCATACTGCCAATTTCCGATCTGTGTTTTTGCAAGTGCATCCTTTGTCTGTCCATGAAGCGCTTTGATACACAGGTAATTGTATAAGGCTTCATTGTCGAATGGTTCCGGCAGATTCAGACAAACTGCGCCTCCTTCGGAAGTTGTCAGGTTTTTTACGGCATGGAATGAAAAGATAGTAAGATCCGTAAGGTTGCCCGATCGTTGTCCCTTGTAATATGCTCCGATAGAATGCGCTGCATCTGCAAGGATGAGTATCCTGCCAAGGTCTGTTTGTTCTTTTGTTTCTGGCTGAAACCTTTTCCTTATTCGTTTATCCTTTACAAGTGCATTGATCTTATCATAATCGCATGGAAAACCTGCCAGGTCCACAGGAATAATAACTTTGGTCTTTTCAGTAATGGCTTTTTTGATCTCTTCAACTGAGATGTTAAAATCCTCCTGAACATCAACGAAAACGGGTTTGGCGCCACAATGTACAACTACGTTGGCTGTTGCAGAATAGGTAAGAGCGGGTACGATCACTTCATCGCCTTCTTTCACCCCAAACCAGCGCAGCATCAGTTCCAATCCTGCCGATCCGGAACTGGTGCATAAAGTAGCATGATGCCCACCATAGGCAGTGATATTTTTTTCAAAAAGCTTGGTCTTTGGACCTGTGGTGATCCAGCCGGAATTGAGGGTATCGATTACCTCATCAATGATTTTCTTGTCCATTCTTGGCGGGCTGAAAGGTATCTTCATATAAGTATTAAGTATTTAGTAATAAGTATTTAGGGCAATGAGGTTAGGAGTGATATTGCTTTAAAAATTCAATGATATTATATTCCACTCTGTCCAAAACACTTGAAATGTCTGATTTTTCAAATGGTTCACCAGTAATATTTTCATACAATTCAATATATCTGTCAGAAACAGAATTAATAAAATCGTCGGTCATATTGGGGGCCTGTTGGCCTTCTTTGCCTTGGAATCCATGATCTATCAGCCATTCCCTGACAAATTCCTTGGATAGTTGTTTCTGGGGTTCTCCTTTTGCCTGCCGTTCTTCATAACCATCTTTATAAAAATATCTGGATGAATCAGGGGTGTGGATCTCATCAATAAGGTAAATTTTATCACCTGATTTACCGAATTCATATTTAGTGTCGACCAGGATCAGGCCTTTCTCCGCCGCTATTTCAGATCCGCGCCTGAACAGTTCACTGGTGTATTTCTCCAGTAAAACATAATCATTCTCAGGTATTAATCCTTGTTTGATGATCTCACTTCTGGAAATATCCTCGTCATGGCCTTCCTGTGCTTTGGTTGTTGGTGTAATTATCGGTTCAGGGAATTTTTCGTGTTCTTTCATGCCATCGGGGATGGGAACGCCGCATATTTTACGTATGCCTTTCTTATAAGTCCTCCATGAACTTCCTGTCAGACAGCTCCTGATGATCATTTCAATCGGAAAAGGATCACAATAGCGACCGACCATGACCATTGGATCCGGAACAGCGATTTTCCAGTTTGGAACAATGTGCTGAGTTGCGTCGAGGAATATTGCTGCAATCTGGTTCAGGACTTGCCCCTTGTAGGGAATGCCTCTGGGAAGCACAATATCAAAAGCAGAGATGCGATCTGTAGTAATCATCACCAGTAACTCATCCTTGATGTTATAAACATTTCTCACTTTGCCGATGTAAACGCTTTTCTGTCCCGGAAAATTGAAATTTGTCTTCGTTATTGAATTATTCATATTAGTATAGTATATATTACCAATCAGGAAACAAAAATAAAGATTATTTGTTTTCTGAACTGATATAAGATACAAGATAAAAGACAAAAGATAAAAGACAAAAGTAATTTATTTCTCACGGTCATTATCATAGGCATGGATGATTGTTGTGACCAGTTTATGTCTGATAATATCCCTGTCGTCAAGGAATATGAAGTCAATACCTGGTGTTCCTTTAAGGATTTTAATAGCGTGTACAAGTCCTGAAGTCTGGTTGGGAGGCAGGTCGATTTGGGTTATATCACCAGTGATGATAAATTTTGCTGTTCTGCCCATACGGGTAAGGAACATTTTCAGTTGGTTCCTGGAGGTATTTTGTGCTTCATCCAGGATAGCAAAGACATGATCAAGCGTTCGTCCTCGCATAAAAGCAAGGGGTGCCACTTCAATAGTTCCGTCTTCCAGGTATGAAAGTAACCTTTGGGTAGGAAGCATATCTCTAAGGGCATCATATAATGGTTGAAGGTAAGGATCCATCTTGTCTTTCAGGTCTCCGGGGAGAAATCCAAGGTTTTCTCCTGCTTCTACTGCCGGCCTGGTAAGGATGATACGTTTTACTTCCTTGTTTTTCAAAGCTCTTACGGCCAGAGCTACGGCAGTATATGTTTTTCCTGTGCCGGCAGGCCCTATGGCAAAAACCATGTCGTTTTTATTGCAATTATTGGCCATAAGGCGTTGGTTAACTGTAAGAGCTTTTATTAACATACCGTTACGGCCATGGACCAGGATGTCATTGCTTTTGTCCTTATCAATG
>JAUWGC010000053.1 GCA_030606625.1 Bacteroidales bacterium
CCTGCACTTCATGGTGCCGACATAGTGGTATACAGCCTTACCAAATTTATAAATGGTAAAAACGATTGTGTGGCGGGTGCCATCTGCGCAGATGAAGATTTCATCAATGCTATTAGTAACGTAAATGACGGAACAGCTATGTTGCTTGGACCAGTCCTCGACCCGTTACGGTCGTCAAGCATCCTCAAAAACCTGCATACATTGCATATCAGGATGAAACAACATAGCAAGAACGCAATGTTCCTGGCAGAAAAATTCAGGGAAATTGGCTTGAAGTATATCTATCCGGGCATGCCTGACCATCCCGGCCACAAACTGATGAAAAGTATAATGAATCACGACTTTGGTTTTGGTGGTATGATAGCCATAGATTTAGGGACATCAGAGACAGCAAATATAGTAATGGAGAATCTTCAAATGGCAGACGTTGGTTATCTGGCTGTGAGCCTGGGTTATTTCAAGACTTTATTCAGCAATTCCGGAAAAAGCACCTCATCCGAAGTTCCTATAGATGTTCAGAAAGAAATGGGCTTATCCGAAGGATTGATCCGGTTTTCAGTAGGACTTGACAATGATATCGAAGAAACATACCAGAGGATTCACAAGTGTTTGAGGGAATTGAATATAATATAGAAGCCGTTGCTGGGGAATGTTATAGGTTATATGTTATAATTTGAAACTGGTTCACAAGTGCACGCCAGATTGCGGTCGCCGTATGCATCATCAATCTTGGTTACAGGTGGCCAGTATTTATTCTCTAATGACCAGTCCATCGGGAAAGCAGCTTTATTTCGATCGTAAGGATAACTCCAATCCTTATCCATGATCATTGCCAAAGTATGAGGAGCATTAGAAACTAGGTTATTACCCTTCTCTGCAACTCCTTCTTCAATATCCCTGATCTCTTCTCTTATGGCGATCATGGCATCCACAAAGCGATTTAATTCAGAGAGTGGTTCGCTTTCTGTTGGTTCAACCATTAATGTTCCATGAACAGGGAATGCCACAGTTGGTGCATGGAAGCTATAATCCATCATACGTTTTGCAATATCAGCCACAGTAATATCAGCAGTCTTGTGAAATACATTGCAATCAAGGATCATCTCATGGGCAACTCTTCCCCTGGCACCTGTATAAAGGATCTTATAATGATCTTCCAAACAAGACTTCAGGTAGTTGGCATTTAAAATGGCATATTTGGTGGCTTCAGTTAATCCGTATCCGCCAAGCATTTTAATATATCCATGTGAAATTGGAAGGATCATTGCACTACCAAAGGGTGCAGAAGACACGGCTGTGATCCCATTTTTTCCGCCAGTTTCAAAAAAGACATGTCCGGGCAGAAACTCAACAAGGTGGCTGGCAACACCAATAGGCCCTACTCCGGGTCCGCCTCCTCCGTGTGGGCTGCCAAATGTTTTGTGCAGGTTCAGATGACATACATCTGCTCCGATAATACCGGGATTGGTAAGTCCAACCTGTGCATTCATATTAGCACCATCCATATAAACCTGTCCGCCATTCTTGTGAATGATATCAATAACTTCCAGGATACTTTCTTCAAATACACCATGGGTTGAAGGATATGTTACCATTAAAGCTGCAAGGTTTTCCCTATGCTTTTCTACCTTGTTTTTCAGGTCTTCTATATCGATATTACCTTCTTCATCACATTTTACTATTATAACCTTCATTCCCGCCATGACAGAGCTTGCGGGGTTCGTACCATGTGCAGATGATGGTATCAGGCAGATATTACGGTGTCCTTCTCCTCTGCTTTGATGATAGGCCTTTATGACCATCAAACCCGCATACTCTCCTGCGGCGCCCGAGTTAGGTTGAAAGGAAATGGCAGCGAACCCTGTTATCTTACAAAGATCATTTTCAAGTTCCCCAATCAATTCACGGTATCCGGCAGCCTGGTCCTCCGGTACAAAAGGATGGATATTGGCAAATTCCGGCCAGCTTAGTGAAAACATTTCAGCTGCAGCATTCAGCTTCATAGTGCATGAACCAAGTGGGATCATAGTTCTGTTCAAAGCAAGATCTTTGTTTTCAAGCTTTTTCAGATATCGCATCATGTCAGTTTCCGAATGGTAAGTATTGAATACAGGATGTGATAAAAACGGGCTTTTCCTTTGGAGTTTTTCCGGTATCCTGAGTTGATCCTGTGACAATTCTCCGGGAATCTGAACTTCAGCATTTCTTTTTCCAACAGCGCCTGCAAATATTTCTGCAATATTCCTGATATCATTGACTTCTGTAGTTTCATCAAGACTTATACCAATGGTTTTGTCATCAATATAACGGAAATTCATCTTGTTCTCAAGAGCACCTGTCCTGATCTTACCGGACTGAAGCCCATCGTGTAATCCAATTTCCAGGGTATCAAAGAAATGCTCGTTTTTTATTTGATAACCCATTTTACTCAATTCACTTGCAAGGGTGATAGTCAGAGAATGAATATCCCGTGCTATTGATTTGATTCCTTCATGACCATGATAGACAGCATACATACCTGCCATCGATGCCAGAAGAGCTTGTGCGGTACAGATATTTGAAGTTGCCCTTTCTCTTTTGATATGTTGTTCACGGGTTTGCAATGCCATTCTCAATGCTTTGTTGCCTTTGGCATCAATAGTAACCCCGATGATCCTTCCGGGGATGTTACGTTTATATTTTTCAGAAGTGGCAAAA
Source organism: Bacteroidales bacterium (assembly GCA_030606625.1). GTDB lineage: Bacteria > Bacteroidota > Bacteroidia > Bacteroidales > B18-G4 > JAUWGC01. The sequence goes on from JAUWGC010000053.1 coordinate 2,698, forward strand.
TATCCCGCATGCGGGCCACCATATCCCATAGGGATACCAAAGCGTTGTGTCGAACCAACTACAACATCTGCTCCCCATTCACCCGGAGGTGTTAACAGTGCCAGGCTTAATATATCAGCAACAACAGATACCGGTGTGCCATTTTTTTGTGCTTTATTGACAAAATCAGAATAATCCAACACTGCGCCTTTCTGATCAGGATATTGCAGTATCACTCCAAAAACTTTTTCATTAAAAATGAAAGTATCGTGATCACCAATGACCAGGTCAATGCCTAGCGGAAGTGCTCTTGTCTTGAGTATATCAATGGTTTGGGGAAATAGCCGTTCGGAAACAAAAAACACATTTGCTTCTTTTTTCACTGCCTCACGCGACCTGGTATGATATAACATGATCATAGCCTCGGCAGCTGCCGTACCTTCATCGAGGAGAGAAGCATTAGCAATAGGTAAGCCGGTAAGATCTGAAATCATCGTTTGATAATTCAGCAAAGCTTCCAGCCTTCCCTGGGAAATCTCAGCCTGATAAGGGGTATACGAAGTGTACCAGCCCGGATTTTCAAATACATTTCTTATAATAACCCCCGGAGAAATGGTATTGTAATAGCCTAAACCAATAAAGGATTTAAAAATCTTATTCCTTGAACCAATATCTTTGATATGATTAAGGTACTGGTATTCATTCATTCCTTCGGGTAGATCCAACGGTTTATCCATCCTGATTGCGATAGGGACAGTTTCATCGATCAGTTCATCGATGGTAGAGACACCGATTTTTTTCAGCATGCCATCGATCTCTTCTTTTCGCGGCCCGTTATGCCTCAGGAAAAAATTATTGCTTATCATATCAAGTATTTTTGTGTGATCGATATAATTTTATATAGAAACGCAAAATTAATAATCTTTAATTATTTGAATGAATTAGTAACGTAATGATTTGTTAAGAAAATAGCAAAAAAAAGCCCCGTCGGAGGCTTTTTAGTTATTAGATAAACTATGTTAACATAATATGTCCCATTTGCACTTCCACAATTATAGTATACAACTTCAAATTCAAAATCACTAAGCGCATCTTCGTCTACTTCATCAATATCTATTTTATATGAAGCAACTTTAGGATTTTGATCTTGATTTTGACAATCAGGAGGGAAATATATTTCAAATATTTATTTTGCTTGATCCTCATTCCGTAAAATGATCTGTAGGCAAAGAATAATCCTATAATCAGAAAGCCCAGTCCCATCCATTGTGCAATCGTTTTATTTCCACCCAGGATCATTTCAATTGATATTTCAGCAGCCAGCAATCCAAATAAAGTTGAGAATTTAATTATGGGATTCATTGAAACGGATGAAGTATCCTTGTAAGGATCACCGACGGTATCACCAACAATAGTTGCAGTGTGCAAATCGGTTCCTTTTTCATTAAGATCAACTTCAACAATTTTCTTGGCATTATCCCATGCGCCACCTGCATCGGCCATGTATATTGCCTGGAACAATCCGAATACTGCCAGAGAGATTAGATATGAGACAAAAAAGTTCGGATCAAAAAATGCAAATGCAAGTGTCAGTGAGAAGACCACGCCAAAGATGTTCCACATACCGGTTTGGGCATATTTTGTACAAATCCTCACAACATTTTTAGAATCATTAAGATCGGCTTCTTTTTTATCGAGTTTTATATGCTTTTTGATAAACTCCACGGCACGATAAGCACCAGTGGTCACAGCCTGTATAGATGCTCCTGTGAACCAAAAAATTACCGCGCCACCGGTAATAATACCGAGAATAACCTGCGGATCGGTAAGGTTAAGTTCAAACAGGTTTTTATTGATCAAAAGAAGTATGATGGAGAAGGTCATAGTTGTGGCACCAATGACAGCAGTACCGATCAATACAGGCTTGGCAGTGGCTTTGAAGGTATTTCCGGCAGAATCATTTGCTTCGAGATGATGTTTACCCAATTTAAAATCAGGTTCAAAGCCATATTCATTCTTGATATCTTCTTTGATATTAGGAATACTTTCAATCTGGGAAAGTTCGAATACCGACTGGGCATTATCTGTGACGGGGCCATAACTGTCTACTGCTATTGTCACCGGGCCCATGCCAAGAAGACCAAATGCAACAAGGCCAAAGGCAAATATTGAGGGATATGTCATAAACTGGTCAAGCCCGAGGGTGCTTATAAAAAATGCACCTGTCATGAGGCCTATTATAGCAAGGCCTGTCCAGAATGCACCGAAGTTACCTGCAACCAATCCCGAGAGAATGGTCAGTGAGGCACCGCCTTCACGGGATGCAGTAACAATTTCCCGTACATGACGTGATTTCGAACTGGTGAAAGCTTTTGTGAATTCAGGGATGATTGCTGCCGCAAGTGTTCCAAAACTAATTATTGTTGCCAGTTTCCACCACAGGTCGGTAACAAAGCCATTTGGCATTTCTAATCTTCCGATCAGAATATAGCTCGCCAGGTAAGTAAAAATTATTGAAGTGATCGAAGTGATCCAAACCAGGTTCGTAAGGGGTGCTTCGAAATTAAAACTATCCAGTTTTCCGAATCTTGCTCTGGAAATGGCTTGATTGATATAATAAGAAATCAATGAAGTAAAGATCATCAGAATACGTATAGCAAAGATCCATACTATCAGTATACTCTGGAATTTAAGAGCTGCGGCTTCGGTAGGAAAGATATCCAGCATGTTGAAATTAATAGAAAGCACGATGAATGCGATCAGGGCAACTCCTGTCACGCCGTAGGTTTCAAAACCGTCAGCTGTCGGGCCGACACTGTCACCGGCATTATCACCTGTACAATCGGCTATAACACCTGGATTACGCGGATCATCTTCAGGAAGGTTAAAAACAATCTTCATGAGATCAGCAGCGATATCAGCAATTTTGGTGAAGATTCCACCGGCAATTCTCAGGGCACTTGCGCCAAGGGATTCACCAATGGCAAAACCGACAAAACAAGCACCGGCACTTTCTCCGGGAACAAATAATAATATGATGAGCATCATGATCAGTTCAACGCATACCAAAAGCAAGCCGACGCTCATTCCTGACTGCAACGGAATTGACATGACCTTAAAAGGTTTATTTCTTAGTGCTGCGAATGCTGTACGACTGTTGGCCAGGGTATTGATCCTGATTCCAAACCATGCAACACCATAAGAACCTAATATGCCTATCACTGTCCAGAACAAGATCAGTAATACCGTGGGAATGGTTAAGTGTGCCAGGCCAATGAAATAGTATGATATGGCGACCGCAATGATGCCAAACAGGATCAACAGAAACTTTCCCTGCTGGAGCAGGTAGGTCTTACAAGTTTCAAAAATGATATTTGAAATATTTAACATGGACTTATGTACACGTATCTTTTTAATTGAAGAATACTGCCAAACTCCAAAGAGAATTCCTATGGCGATAATGATAAAACCATAAATCAGCAAAGTCCAGCCATCAACTCCGATATTCGTGAAGAAAGTTAGCTTCGTGTCGGGTATCGGCAAATTCGCTTCACTGGCAAAGGTGAATAACGGAAATAATAAAACCACTAATAAAGTCAGGAATTTTTTCATGTTTATAAAAATTTTATGATTAGATATTTATAGGCAGGACAAAAATATAAAAGTATTTGTTATATCCAATCACCATCCCGAAACTTCGGTACAAAACAACTGTTATAATCCAATTTCTATTGTTAAAAAAATATTTTAACTTTGTGATTAATTTTAATATTTTTATTTTTTATTCCTCTTACAATTAAATCTATATTTCCAATCATATGGATAAAATTAAATTGGAAATAATTGGAATGTCATATAGCCAATCTCAAAGCGGAGCATATGCCTTGATTCTTGGTGAAACATATGGAAAACGAAGATTGCCTATCATTATTGGTGGGTTTGAGGCACAGGCTATTGCGGTTGAACTGGAAAAGATGAAGCCTTCAAGGCCATTAACGCATGATCTGTTTAAGAACTTTTCCGACCATTATAATATTATCATAAAGGAAGTAATCATTGATAAGTTTCTTGAAGGAGTATTTTTTGCTAAGCTCATTTGTATGCAGGATGGCAAAGAAAATGAAATCGATGCAAGAACATCGGATGCTGTTGCCTTGGCTATTCGCTTCAAATGCCCTATATATACCTATGAAAAAATTATGGCGGAGGCGGGAATAATTATGGATGAAAAATCAAGTTCTGAAACTGAAAAACAGGAACAATACAAGGAAAAGTCTAAGAATGAATTTGTAGATTATACAATTGAAGAATTGAATGAGCTGTTGCAAAAAGCAATTGAAAAAGAAGAATACGAAAAAGCATCCAGGTTAAGGGATGAAATCAATGACCGGCAGAAAAACAAATAAATATTTTCTTTAAAAAAATCATCGTTGTCATTGAAAGTTCCGGACTACTTTCAATGGCTTTTTTGTAAGTGTAAAACTTATTATGAAACTAAAACGATTACTCAGCCTTGTAATTTTAATTTGCCTTCCTACCTTGCTCTTTGCCACTGACACTACAAGTGCGCTTTCATTTCCGCAGCCCGATAGCGGTTTCAGTTTTATATCATTATTGCGTGGATTACTGGGATTGGCTGTATTGCTCGGCCTGGCATACCTTCTGAGTACAAACAGAAAGGCAATATCCTGGCGGGTTGTAGGCCTTGGCCTGCTGGCACAACTTGTGATTGCCATTGCTGTATTAAAAATCCCTTTGTTAAGGAACATCATCGAATTCTTCGGACTAGTGTTCATCAAAGTGCTGGAATTTACTCAAGTTGGCAGTGAATTCCTTTTCGGAGATTTACTGGATGTGGACACCTATGGATTTATTTTCGCATTTCAGATAATACCCACTATTATATTTTTTTCAGCGCTGACAAGTGTATTTTTCTATTATGGGATTATACAAAAAGTTGTATATGTGCTGGCATGGCTGCTGACAAAAGCATTTAAGATATCCGGTGCTGAAAGCTTATCAGCTGCAGGAAATATCTTCCTTGGTCAAACAGAATCGCCTCTTCTGATCAAGGAATACCTTAATAAAATGAACAGGTCGGAGATGATGCTGGTCATGGTGGGAGGTATGGCCACCATTGCAGGAGGGGTCCTGGCCATATATATCGGATTGCTCGGAGGGGAGAATACAGCTGAAAGATTATTATTTGCAAAGCATCTGATCACCGCTTCAGTTATGGCTGCTCCCGGAGCTGTTGTCGCAGCCAAAATGCTTCTCCCACAGACCCAACCAATAGAGAGTACTATTAAAATTACCAAGGAGAAAGTAGGAACAAATATTCTTGAAGCTATAGCAAACGGTACAACCCAAGGTATCAGACTGGCTGTCAATGTAGCTGCTATGCTTATCGTTTTTATCGCATTTATTGCTATGATCAACTTTATCCTGTTGAAAATAGGAGATTGGTCGTCATTGAATGAATCAATATCAATATTAACAGGCGGACAATATGAAGAACTGAGCCTGCAGTTTGTCCTTGGTTATTCCCTTGCTCCACTGGCCTGGCTTTTGGGTGTCTGCGGACAGGATATGGCTTATGTGGCTCAACTCTTTGGAGAAAAAATCATTCTTAATGAAATGATTGCATATATAAGTATGAAAGATATGATCAGTGCAGGAGTGTTTTATCAGGAAAAATCCATGATCATGGTTACCTATATGCTTTGTGGTTTTGCCAACTTTTCTTCGATCGGGATTCTTCTTGGTGGTATTGGTGCCCTGGCCCCGGAAAAGAAAACCATGATCTCTCAAATTGGGTTCCGGGCACTGGTAGGCGGTGCTATAGCATCATTGTTATCCGCCACAATTGTTGGTATTATTATAGGTTAAAGATTTACTGCTGATTTATGCTTAACTAATTTGAGAAAATCATGAAACAATATCTTGACTTGCTGGATCATGTATTAAGAAACGGAACAGAAAAGAAAGACAGAACAGGGACCGGTACTATCAGCATATTCGGCTATCAGATGCGTTTTAACCTAAGTGATGGTTTTCCTATGCTCACTACCAAAAAACTGCATCTCAAATCCATCATATATGAACTTCTTTGGTTTCTTATGGGGGATACCAACATAAAATACCTTAATAATCACGGTGTTACTATTTGGGATGAATGGGCAGATGAAAATGGGGATCTTGGCAATATATACGGTTACCAATGGCGTTCATGGCCCACCCCGGATGGAAAACATATTGATCAGATATCCGGTGTGATTGATTCGATAATGAACAATCCTGATTCAAGAAGGCATATCATCAATGCCTGGAATGTCGGAGAATTGGATAAAATGGCCTTGCCGCCATGCCATATTCTATTTCATTTTTATGTAAACCAGGGAAAGCTTTCATGTCAATTGTATCAACGTAGTTGTGATATATTTCTTGGCGTTCCCTTTAACATAGTTTCATATTCTCTGCTTACCATGATGATAGCTCAGGTCACCGGCCTTGAACCTGGTGACTTTGTCCATACTCTGGGAGATGCACATATCTACCTGAACCACATAGAGCAGGTTAAACTACAACTGACAAGAGAACCATTTAAGTTGCCTGAAATGAAAATCAACCCGGAAATCAAGGATATTTATAAATTTGATTATACTGATTTTAAATTACAAAATTACCAGTCTCATCCGCATATTAAAGGGAAAATATCGGTGTAGGAGAACAGTGACCCGTGACCAGTGATCAGTGACCAGTGATCAGTGACCAGTGACCAGTGACCAGTGATCAGTGATCAGTAATAATGATAAATATGCTTAAAACAGATAAAAAACCACTTATCTCAATTATTGTTGCCATTGCCGGGAATAATGCAATTGGCAAGGATAACAATCTCTTATGGCATTTGTCGGATGATCTGAAAAGGTTTAAAAAGATCACCACAGGACATAATGTCATTATGGGAAAAAAAACATACGAATCTCTGCCCATTAAACCATTACCAAAGCGAACAAACATCGTGATAACAGATGATCCTCACGATAAATATGAAGGCTGTATTACAGTATATTCAATTGAAGAGGCCATGGATTTTTGTAATGATCAACAGGAAAGCTTTATTATCGGTGGTGGTTCGATTTACAGGCAATTTTTACCGTTGGCAGATAAACTTTATATCACTAAAGTACACAAGGATTTTGAAGCGGACGTATACTTCCCTGAAATTGATCCGGACGAATGGGAACTTATTGATGAAGGTGAAGTTGTTACCGATGAAAATAATTTACTGGAGTACTCGTTCTTAACATATAAAAGAAGACAAACACCTGTACAATGAAAAAATTCCTGGTTCTGCCTGTCTTATTCCTTATGGTTGTTCTTCTTATAACATGTAAAAAGGAAAACAAAGAAATTGATTTAAATCCCAATCTTGCTGCTACCGATAACAATGTTCGCGCAGAATTTGTATTCAAGGATGTGTTTAATTATCTTTTCAAGATAACTAACGATACTGTTGTTCTGAATACCGGTTATGCACAAATTGATGGAGCACAAATATATTATATTACGTATCCCAGCCCGAGGTTCACAGTTAAATTCGGGGATTATTTCGTTATTTGTCCGGATGGCCTGGCCAGAAAAGGAGCATACTTTGCCGATGTTACCGGAGGTTTTAATGATCCGGGAACAATAGCATCTGTCACCTTTGATGATTATTACCTGCATGACATGAAAATAGAAGCTAAAGAAACCATCACTAATCAGGGAAGGAACAATAATAATCAATTGTATTTTCAATATCTTGTCGACAGTGTCACCATTACTATTCTTGATACTGTAAATCCTGTTAAATTTAGTTGGAAATGTAATAAAGCAGCAACATGGATTCAGGGAGAAAATACTCCTTATGACAATTCTGATGATGTATTCCTTATTAATGGCACATCACAGGGCGTTTCAACCTTTGGAAATTCCTTCATCACTGAAATAACAGATCCGCTTGGCGATGCTTTCAGCTGTACCTGGATCAATAGCGGAACCCAGAATATTAGTTTTCCCGGACTTGATGTTTCTTCCGGGATCATAGATTATATTCTTCAGGATAATTGTAATAACATGGTCAATTATTATTTTAACGGTGACCTGTTTTATTACAAGTATTTCTCAAATGCGTATTAGAAAGATAAACAACATTATCCCGGGTATTATTCATAGTTCATATAGGTGATATCTCATTCGGGATAACCATGTCATAATAACAGGATTCACAAGTATCATGTTTTTTGCTTTTTCTTTTTAGCTGCCGGAAATAAGATATTATTCAAGATTAGTCTGTACCCGGGTGAGTTAGGGTACAAGTTAAGTTCTGTTGGCGGGTCACCCACATAATGATGATAGTCTTCGGGGTCATGCCCACTGTAGAATGTCCAGGTTCCATTACCAAACTCTCCGTGAATATACCTTGCTTCATTCAGGGCTTTATTATCACCCATGATGAGTACATTAGACTTGATATAATCTTTAACAAAACCTGTTGTCTGCCCCATAAATCCCTTGATCATTGTTTCATGGTCCTGACACAGCATGGTCGGGACAGGATCCCATTTGGCGGAAAATTCAAAAAGGGTGAAGTAATCATTTTGTTCCCTGACCAGCCTTACGCGCTTTTGTGTGGCATCGATGGAGGATATTTCATATTCATACGGGCTTGTACTGATAGTAAAATCAGTGAATGCGTAACAGTTACCATAATTTAATTTTGAATGTGCATCAGGGTCCATGGGATCACCGTCAAACATCATATCGCAAATATCCACCCCGTCAGCTGCCAGGGCAACATCATAACTGTCGCATGCCGAACACATGGCAAAAAGATATCCGCCACCTGCAACAAAATCACGAATTTTCTTTACCACGGCAAGCTTACATTGAGATACCTTGTTAAATCCAAGGTCTTTGGCGGTTTTTTCAGCAGCCCTCTGGTTGTCCCTGTACCATTGAAAATCCTTATACCTTGCCCAGAATTTTCCATACTGGCCGGTGAAATCTTCATGGTGCAAATGTAACCAGTCATACAGGGGTAACATACCATCTAGTACTTCTTCATCATAAACGATATCATAGGGAATTTCAGCATAGGTCAGTACAAGGGTTACAGCATCATCCCATGGTTGTTTGTTTTTCGGTGAATAGACTGCAATTCCGGGAGCTTTATGCAGTTTTATTTCTTCCATATTCACATCAGGGTCAGCGATCTCCTGGATAATTGAAGAAGCCTGAACATCTGCGATCACCTGATAGGTTACTCCTCGTATTACACATTCATTTTCGATCAGCTGGTGGTATTTGGTCATAAAACTGCCACCCCTGTAATTCAACAGCCATGATACTTCAACATCCTGTTGAAGTATCCAGTAAGCAATTCCATATGCTTTGAGATGGTTCTTCTGGGTAACATCCATTGGAATCAGCAGATAGGCAGCATTCATGGACTGTATTAGTATTGCAAAAAGTGCAAGCAGTATTATCTTTTTCATGATTATCTCTTCCTTACAAGAAACAACGAGCATTAACCTGGTTTAGTCTTGGGCATCCAGTTTCTCATAAATGGAATTCTGGCTTTTGAATTCCGGTACAATTTCTTTCATCTTTTTAACAATTCTGGTGTCATCTTGTTGATCAATCAATTTAATAAGGATATTAATTTCTTTGGAGATGTCATGCAAGTCATATTCTTTAACCTTGGCGATCATGATTTGTGAATGATGGGTAGGCATAGTATTTTCCTGATCGTTCAGTAGCTCCTCAAATAATTTTTCACCAGGCCTCAATCCGGTAAATTTTATTTGTATATCTTTCCCAAGGGTCAGTCCGGAAAGTTTGATCATTTTTTTAGCAAGATCAACTATTTTAATGGATTTTCCCATATCAAATATATATATCTCTCCGCCTTTCCCCATGGCACCGGCTTCCAGTACAAGCTGGCATGCTTCCGGTATCGTCATAAAATAACGGGTGATATCCGGATGGGTGACTGTGACCGGCCCTCCTTTCTCGATCTGTTCCCGGAATAAAGGTATGACAGAACCGTTTGAACCCAGGACATTTCCAAACCTGGTCGTTATGAATTTCGTAGATTTTTTTTGATTCAGTGCCTGCGTATAAATTTCTGCAATACGTTTGGATGTTCCCATTACACTGGTTGGGTTAACAGCCTTATCTGTTGACACCATGATGAATTTTTGTACTTTGTATTTCACAGACAGATCGGCAAGGATATTTGTTCCATCTATGTTGGTCTTCACAGCTTCAGCAACATTTTGCTCCATCATTGGGACATGCTTATAGGCAGCAGCGTGAAAAACAATATCGGGTTTATATTGTTGAAAAATATGTTCAATTCTTGACTTATTACAGATATCAGCAATAATGATTTCAAAATCCTTATTACGGAACTTGTCCATACACTCCAATTCCAGGTGGAACAAGGGGCTTTCGGCCTGATCTGTCAGGATCAGTTTATTTGTTGCATAATAGCCGATTTGCCGGACCAGTTCACTGCCTATTGACCCGCTTGCCCCGGTGATCAAAACAGTTTTGCCTATTAGTTGCTTACCGATCTTTTCTTTATCTAACTTAATAATATCACGTTCCAGCAGGTCTTCAATGTTGATCTTTTTGATTTGGTTAAAACTAAGTTCTCCATTGATCCAACTTGAAGCAGAAGGTACATTTAATACCTTAGTGTTATAAGCGAGGCATGTCTCTATGATCTCCTGCTTATGCTCAGCCTTAATGTTTTGTGTAGACATGATGACATGAGCAATGGTATTGGTTTCAAGCAATTCTTTCAATTTATCCCGCCCGAAAATAGTAACTCCTTCAACCTTTTTTCCGATTTTTTGCGGATTGTCATCTATAAATGCCAATATTTTATATTTTATTTCCGCATCACGATCAAGAGCATTTTTAGTAATGATCCCTGCCTCTCCTGCACCAAATATAATGACATTGGTTTGGGCTTTGGAAGGATTAATAAGCTCCAGATATGTGACTTTGACGATCATCCTGAAAATAACCATTAACAGTGTGGTAGTGAAAAAATCAATAATGATAATCGAGAAAGGAATAAGATAAGTACTGTCAATAAAATGATATTTAATGATATTTGTGAATACAAAAACCAAGCTTCCGGAAGAAATAACAAGAAAGATCCTGAAAACATCCTCGGTGCTTGTATAACGCACAATACCTGCATATGTCTTGGCAATCAGAAATGATACCAGACGTATAAAAACGATGAATGCCAATACAATGGGAAAAGGCTTTAATTCAACTTCGGGAATATGAAAATTAAATCTTAACAAATAAGCCAGAACGATAGAAAAAACCACGATTATGATGTCGATCGTCAGTATGATCCAGCGTGGCATATTTGAGATTGGGAAAGTTATCATTTTCCTGATGAATAAGAAATCAAAGATATAAAGAAAATGTAACTATTCGGTATTGGATATTAGTATTCGTTATTTGGTATTCTATATGGGGTTTAATAGTTGAATGGTTAATTCATTTATTCTGGTCATGATTCATCCGGTAATTCTACTAATTCCCAAAATAAATTGAATGATTCGATTGCTTCGGCAAGTTTCTCAAAGCTAACGGGTTTCACTATATAATCGGTTATACCAAGATCATAACTTTCCATTTTGTCTTTTTCCTGTGCCGATATTGTAAGTATGATGACCGGCAACTGCTTAAAATTTTCGTCTTCTCTAATATGTTTTAAAACTTCGAGTCCATCCATCTTTGGCATTTTGATATCGAGTAAAAGGATGTCGGGAGAAGGAGCAGATTCGGGCTTACTATACTTACCCCGATTATATAAATAATCCAGACATTCTTCTCCATCTTTTACAATATAGAGTGGATTTTTGACTCTGTACTTTTTCCATGCCCGTTTAGTGGCGATAATGTCATGTTCGTTATCTTCTGCCATTAGAATAACGAACGTTTTTTTCTTGCTCATGATTTTTCTTCTTATAGTTTTTATATGAGATAATGGAAAAAGGAAAACAATATTCTCCATTCTTCTTTCATTCCTTTGGTAAAATTATAACAAATATACTTCCCTTCCCAGGTTTTGATTCGACTCGTATTGAACCGCCTAATTTATTAATTGCTTTTTTGACTAAAGCAAGTCCGATTCCAGAACCTTCATATTCTTTTTTTGTGTGTAATTTTTCAAACACTCTGAATATTTGCTTTTGGTGACGGGATGCAATTCCAATACCATTGTCCCGAACAAAAAATTCAATACGATTATCTGCAACAGATTTACAACTCAATTCAATCTTTTTTTGTGATGATTTATTGAATTTGATTCCATTGTCGATAAGATTCTGAAATATCTGACGTAATAAAACAGTTTCAGATTTAATTATCGGGAATTTATCCTGCATAGTTATTTTGATATCATCGGAATTCGCATAAGTATCGATAATTTCTGTAAGAAGCTCAACGATATTGATCTTTTTAATTTCAAATTTTTCCCTTCCAACCTGAGATAGTTCAAGAAGATCATTAATAATTTCATCTGCCTCATTGACAGCGGTATTCAGACAATCCAGATAAAACTCCTGGTCACTGTTCAATGTTCC
>JAUWGC010000054.1 GCA_030606625.1 Bacteroidales bacterium
TCCCAATCATCCGGTTTGGAATAATTCGGGACGACCATACCATTAGTAACAACAACCCTGGGTGCATCAGGATGGGAAGGAAACAGACCATGTGGATGACCTGAATATAAAATAAGGGTTTGTTCATTTGTCATTTCAGCCAGATATTTCATAGTAAGCAGATACTGTGCCCAGTTCTGAAAAACGGCTCCATTACCACCATAAGTGATCAATTCATACGGATGCTGGGCTATAGCCTTGTCCAGATTGTTACTGATCATCAGCATAATAGCTGCAGCATGCCTTGATTTACATGGATAATCATCGATGCTCCTGGCGTAAATCTCATAGGCCGGCCTGAACCGATACATATAGATCCTTCCGTATTTTTTCAATTCCTCAGCGAATTCAGCAGCCAGGACAGAATGAAACTTTTTACTGAAATACCTCAATGCATTTCTTAAAGCCAGTTTCTTTTCTTCTTTCGTTAAAATGTCTTTCCTTACTGGTGCATGGTTCACCGTATCATCCCATGGTTTTGGTTGCGGTAATTCCTCAGGGATACCCTGCAGGATCGCTGTTTGAAAATCTGTTAATGTCATTGCATATACTTTAAATTAATTACCACACCGTGCTCCGTCGCTATCCGCATGTCGCCGAAGCTTTAGCGGAGGCACAAGCTTTGGCGCAAGCGACAAGCAGCGGGGTATCAATAACAACCAACGGGTCTGTTCTGAAAATACTTCTGATTAAAAGTTAAAATTTCTCAGGCATGTTTTTTATGATGTTGGATATGAATTCCCTTGCCCGGTAAAGCTGTGCCTTCACTGTTCCAAGAGGCAGATCCAATTCATTTGATATTTCTTCGTAGGAATATTCTTTGAAATAGCGCAGTTCGATCAATTTCCTGTAATGTGGTTTTAAACGGTCAACCACATCACGCATTAATTCGATTTTCTCCTTCTTGATAACCCTTTCCTCAGGATCCAAAGATTCAGAAGGGATCAGGTTGATCAATTCATCGCTACTAGATTTATCCTCAATTGGCTTATTCATGGAGAAAGTATGCTTTTTCTTCTTTCTCATGAAATCAATGCAATTATTTGATGCGATCTTAAAAAGCCACGTGCTAAAAGCAAAATCAGGGGTATATTGATGTAATTTCTTAAATGCCTTTCCAAAAGCTTCAATAGTCAGGTCATCAGCATCATGGGTATTATTGGTCATCTTCAACAGCATGAAATACAAGGAATCACGATAATTGTTCATTAATTCCGCGTATGCTTTCTGGTCACCTGTATCAATAGCCGCCTTAACGAGATGATAATCTCTTAATGCTTTGTCTGTTAGATTAGGATTCACTTCCATTTCTCTTGTTTGTTAGCCAAATTAGAGAATACAAGTAATGGATTCAAGATGACTAAAACTAATTCCAGAAAAAACGATTCTAAAAATAAATTTTTTTCATCTAGTCTATTCATGCAATTCTTATTGATTATGAATTGGCTAACCAACTTTATTGCAAATAATAATAACAAATATAATAAATAAATTTGAAAACTGATCAAAATAATAAATAATATCCAGAACAAAAATTGGCTCAGGGAATAAATTCCCAGTATCATTTTGTATTTGTTTTTGTAATATCTGGCAGTTGAAACATGTCTTTTTTTCTGATTATAAAATTCTTTCAGGGCAGAAGCCGGAGCTGACACTGTATGGCTTTCCTTGTCAATCTCAATTCGTGTATTGTCGGAATTGGCCACCCGGTTTATAAAAAGATCATCATCACCTGATTGCACTTTATAATGTGAACTAAATCCTTTGTTTTTATAAAAAAGCGATTTTCTATAGGCCAGGTTCCTGCCCACTCCCATGTATGTTTTACCTATCAATGAAAGAGAAAGATATTGCATTGCTACATGAAAGGTGTCGTATCTGACCAGCTTGTTTAAAAATCCTTTTTTTCTTTCATACGACCCATAGCCAAGAACAATATCTATATCATTTCTGAAATTTCCAGCCATTTTCCTAATCCATTGATTCGATATGGGCCTGCAATCTGCATCAGTCATAAGAAGAAGCTCATGAGCAGCCGCCTTGATCCCCAAAGCCAATGGAAACTTTTTTCCTCTGAAAAAATTAAGATTCTGAGTAATGTTAACGATCTTAAGATGAGAATATTTTAACTTATAATACTTGAGCAACTCTAATGTATCATCATCAGAAGTATCATTTACCACCACAACTTCGAACTCAGGATAATCCTGTTCCAAAACCAAATGAAGATTATTTTTCAAATTCTTATATTCATTCTTTGCGGATATAATAACTGATACGGGATGAAATACTCTTTTTTTCTTTCTGGGTTTATAAAATGCAAGTCTGCTGAAAACAACCCAATGATAGAACAACTGAATAATCCAGCATATAATAAACATGTATAAAAGAATAAAAAAAAATAAATCCTGGTAATGCTGACTGATTTGCATGATCAATTGATTATTCAGCAAAATTATTTATTCTTCATGAATTAAAATTATATTTGATGTAAATTTTTCACCTGACATGCACTTTTCTGTTGAACATGCTGATACCAAATCAAATGCCAGGGCCGGATTAATTACTACCGATCATGGCATGGTTGAAACTCCCATGTTTATACCTGTTGGTACAGCTGGCACTGTTAAAGCTATTCATACCAGGGATCTGGCCGAAGATATTAAGGCGCAAATTATACTCGGGAATACTTATCACCTTTATCTCAGGCCAGGACTGAACATCATTAAATCCGCAGGGGGACTTCATAAATTTATAAATTGGGGAAAGCCCATACTGACCGACAGTGGGGGTTATCAGGTTTATTCTCTTACCAGTATCAGGAAACTAACAGAAAAGGGTGTTAATTTTCAATCCCATATTGATGGTTCACAACATATGTTTTCACCTGAAAAGGTTATTGATATTCAGCGTGCTATTGGTGCAGATATCATCATGGCCTTTGATGAATGTACACCTTATCCTTGCGAACGGGATTATGCAAAAAAATCAATGGATATAACTCATCGTTGGCTGAACAGATGTTTTGAACGGTTCAATAAGACATCATGTCCGTATAACTATAGCCAGAGTCTTTTTCCAATCGTTCAGGGCAGTGTATACAAGGATCTGCGTATAATATCCGCGGAAGAAATCAGCAAACATAAAGCAGAAGGAAATGCAATTGGGGGATTGTCAGTGGGTGAACCTCATGAAATTATGTATGAGATGACTGATCTGGTCTGCCATATACTTCCCAAAGATAAACCAAGGTATCTGATGGGAGTTGGTACACCGGTCAACATTCTTGAAAACATCGCCCTGGGAATAGATCTGTTTGATTGTGTCATACCAACCAGAAATGGCAGAAATGGGATGCTTTACACCACCAGAGGTATCATCAACATGAAAAATGAAAAATGGAAAAATGATTTTTCGCCGATAGACGAAGAAGGGTTTTCCTTTGTTGACAAACAATACAACAAAGCCTACCTGAGGCATTTATTTACTTCTTCTGAAATGCTGGCAGCCATGATTGCCAGTACTCATAACCTCAATTTTTATCTCTGGCTGGCCGGCGAAGCCAGAAGACAAATAAAAAAGGGATCTTTTTCATCCTGGAAAGATAAGATGATCCGGCAACTAGGGAGAAGACTTTGAGATTAACCAACATAACTGCTGTTGATAACATGAACAAATTAAATTAAAAAGGCCGGTGAAAAAATTCATCTCTATATTGTCAACATACCCATGGATACTGTATACCATCGCTATTTTACTTTTATTCCCTGCCTTACTTATCAATTTGGGAATTAACCCTGTATATCTGGCCAGTGATGAAGCTATCAGAGCACTGGTAAGCCTCGAGATGATCATCTCTGATGATTATATCACTCCTACCCTTCAGGGTGAGATCTATCTGAAAAAACCCCCATTATTCAACTGGATCATCATCGTTTTTTTCAAAATTTTTGGAAATTATGAGGAGTTGGCCCTGAGACTGCCAACAATATTGTCATGTTTAATCTTTGGATTGATTATAATTCTTTTTCTCAAAAAGCATTTGGGGAAAGAAGGTGGACTCATTATAGCCCTGATAGTTTTAACAAGTGGCAGAATACTATTCTGGGATTCCTTCCTGGGACTAATAGATATCACATTTTCCGTGGTGATATTTCTAAATTTCATGGTTATTTATCATTTTTTTAGAAAAGGGTCCTATTTATGGCTTTTCCTGCTGTCATACCTGCTCACTGCTGTGGCTTTTATGTTCAAAGGCTTACCGGCAGTCGTTTTTCAGGGAATCACCTTGCTGGTTTTGTTCATCAGTGAAAAAAAATTCCTGAAACTGATCTCATTTAAACATGTTTTCGGGATTTTATTATTTTTCATTCTAACAGGTTTCTATTATATAGTTTATTTGAATGCAAATCAGGACGCATTTCACAACATTATTTATGTTTTATTTGAACAATCCACAAGAAGAACCGGACTCAGGTTTGGTATTTTGAGGACAATTGAACATATTTTCATTTTTCCTTTTGAAGTATGGTACCACTTCGCACCCTGGACAATCCTGATTGTTTTTTTATTCAGAAAAAAGTGTCTTAGCCAGATCTTTAGTAATTCGTTCATAAAATACAATGCCCTCATCTTTATCTTTAATATTATTGTGTATTGGATCTCTCCCGAGGTATTCCCGCGATATTTGTTCATGTTTTTGCCATTGCTTTACACTGTGCTTTATTACCTGATGAAAAGTGCATCAAAACCAACTGGTTTTATAATTGTCAGCTATTTTTTCTTTTCTATCATGCTGATCGCTGCGGCCGGTTCTGTGGTTCTTAACTTTATAAATACATTCGATGATATTAACTTGCGGTTAATAAAAAGCTTGTTCCTGTTGCTTTGCTTTTCTTCCCTCATTTATCTTTATCTTAAAATCAAGTCACAAAGAATGGTTATCGTAGTCATTTTCCTTCTGGTTTTAAGAATCGGCTTTGACTGGTTTATCCTTCCAACGCGGGCAAAAACTGTTCAGGAGTTCAAGGATCAGGCTTTGTATGTGGCAGAACTGACCAAAGGAGAAAAATTATATGTTTATAAAAATACGGTTTATCAGCACGGTTCATCCTTTTATATCAGTGCAGGAAGGAACGATATTCTAAGAATTATACACGACAATTTTGACAAGGACGCATATTATATTGTATATCCATACATGCTGGAAGGACGCGAGTATATTAATTATTACGACTTTGAAATCGAATGGAACAGAAGAAAGATAAAGTTAGTCAGGTTTACAGACTGGTAAACAGTTAGCCTGCATTATTCATGTAGAAGATGCCGGATGGCAATAAGATTACAAGAAATTAGTTTGCATTTTATACATTTGTTCCGGCTTCACCGGAAAAAGACGGCCGATAGATGAAAACATTAGATTATTATATTATTAAAAAATTTTTAGGGACTTTTTTCTATGCTATCTTTTTGCTTATTACCATCGTCATCATTTTCGATGTCTCGGAAAACATTGATGAATTCATTGAAAAGAATGCACCTCTGGATGAAATTATTTTTTCCTATTACCTGAATTTCATCCCTTATTTCATTAATCTGTTCAGCTACCTGTTCACATTCATCGCTGTGATATTTTTCACATCACAAATGGCCTCCAACAGCGAAATTATTGCAATTCTAAGCAGTGGTATCAGTTTTTACAGGTTACTACGACCATACATTATTTCTGCACTTATTTTGGCAATAATGTCCTTTTATTTATCCAACTTTTTAATCCCCAAGACAAATATCAAAAGAAGGGTTTTCAAGGATAAATACATAGAAGGCTTATCAGAAGAAATGGATAAAAACATTCATTTACAGATATACCCCGGAATGTTTGTTTACCTTGAAAAGTTTAACAGTTCAACAAATGACGGATATAAATTCACCCTGGAAAATATTGTTAACAACAGCCTGAAATATAAATTAACGGCTGACAAGATCCAGTGGGACAGCATTGAAAATAAATGGATCCTGCATAATTATTTCATCAGGACGATTGACAGTGTCCAGGAAAATATTACAAGTGGCATAAGGATGGATACGGTCATTAACCTGTCACCATCCGACCTTTTTATACAAAAGGAAGACTTTGAAGAAATGAATTTCTGGCAACTGAATGAACACATCAGGAAAAATCATCTCAAAGGATCTAAGGAAGTTACGTTTTATGAAATGGAAAAACAAAAACGGATAGCTTCACCATTTGCAACTATTGTTTTAACATTAATCGGGATGTCATTATCTAGCCGGAAAATAAGAGGTGGCATTGGAATGCATCTTGGTTTGGGAATAACCTTTACATTTGCATTTATTCTATTCATGAAAATTTCATCAGTTTTTTCAACAGTAGGTAATCTTTCACCAGTCCTTGCTGCATGGATCCCTAACATCACCTTTGGTATAATAGGAATTATTCTTATCAGGTTAGCACCCAAATGATTAAACTATTGATCTACCCTGCCAGGTAAAATAATCCGGGAAAAGTTCCCTCAAATTAACTGGAGTCCTGAATATGCCATATACCGCAGAACCGCTACCACTCAATGAAACATAAACAGCCGCTTGCTTATATAATTCCCGTTTGACATCACTTATTTCAGGATATCTTTCAAAAACATATTCTTCAAAATCATTGAGCATAAATTTCTTCCACTTTTGAACCGGCAGCTGAACTATTTCCTTAACCGGATATTTGTGGTTTGAAGAAGTTATATTGGCATATGCAGTAGCACTATCTATATGGACCTGCGTTTTTACTATGACAATGTAAAAATTCTTCAGGGAAAATTTCACTTTCTGAAATTCATCACCCTTTCCATAAGCAAATAATGGAATATTATCAATAAAATAAGCACAATCACTTCCTATCTCGCTTGCCAGGTTGCGCATTTGTTCATTTGTTAGCTTTAATCCAAAAAGATCGTTTAATAGCTTAATGGTAAAGGCAGCATTTGATGATCCGCCCCCCAATCCGGAACCCATCGGGATGCTTTTATGCAAATGTATCTTTACAGGCGGAATCTTATACTTTTCATACATCAAATGACAGGCTCGAAGGCACAGGTTCTGCTGGTTATCTCCCGGGATGTTCAACCCGGTGACAGAAAAAGCTGGTGATCTATCCTGAGAAACAATAATCTCAAGGGCATCTGCAAGAAATACAGGAAAAAGGATGGTTTCTATATTATGATAACCATCCGGTCTCTTTTCTTTAATCCGAAGGCCAAGATTGATCTTACAATTGGGAAAGCATATCATCAAATCAAAAATAATGAAATTATTTGAACTTTTATCATAATATTGTAATTTTATAGTTCTTACTATATATTTATTTTTTATGGCGCTGATTGATTCTGTACTTTCCTGGTTGATAAAAAAACGGATTCATCAAATTGAACTTTTCACCAAATTCCCACATGAGGTTCAGGCTGAATGGCTCAAGAAATTAATATCTGCTTCAAGCAATACGGAGTGGGGTAAAAAATATAATTACAAATCAATCAAAACTGTTGATGAATTTAAAAACAGGGTTCCCCTTACTGATTATAATACTCTGAAACCATATATTGAACGGCTGCGAAAGGGAGAGCAGAATATTTTATGGCCTTCTGATATTAAATGGTTTGCAAAATCTGCCGGAACAACCAGTGATAAAAGCAAATTCATACCGGTAAGCCAGGAATCCCTTGAAGAATGTCATTATAAAGGTGGCAAGGATATGTTGTCGATATACTGTAACAATTATCCCAACGCCTCTATTTTCAGCGGCCGGGGACTTATCATGGGAGGTAGTTACTCTATCAGTGAAATCAACAAGGAAGAATACTATGTAGGAGATCTATCTGCAATCCTAATTCAAAATCTTCCATTCTGGTTTGAGTTTATTCGTGTTCCAAAACGTAAACTTGCTTTAATGGATAAATGGGAAACAAAGATAGAACAGATGGCAAAAGCCACTATTCCCCGGAATGTCACCAGTATTTCCGGTGTCCCTTCATGGATACTGCTATTACTGAAAAGAATACTGGAGATCACTAATAAAGACAATTTACTTGAGATATGGCCCAACCTTGAAGTGTTTTTTCATGGCGGAGTTAATTTCCCACCCTATCATGATCAGTTTGAGAAACTTATTCCATCAGATCAAATGCATTACATGAATAATTATAACGCCTCAGAAGGTTTTTTTGGAATCCAGGATAAAAAATCAAGCGAGGAACTTCTGTTGATGCTGGATTATGGCATTTTCTATGAATTCATTCCAGTTGATGAACTTGACAGCAATAACCCCCGAACCTATATACTTGATGAAGTTGATACACAGACCAACTATGCAATAGTAATATCCACAAATGCAGGACTCTGGAGGTATATCATCGGAGACACAATAAAATTTACATCCCTTAATCCTTACCACATAGCCATAACCGGAAGAACAAAATGTTTCATTAATGCCGTTGGAGAAGAAGTGATAATTGATAATACTGATAAGGCACTTACCATTGCATGTAAAAAATGCAATGCAGTGATCAGTGAGTATACTGCAGCACCCGTGTACTTTGAAGGCAATAAAAATGCTGCCCATGAATGGCTTATTGAATTTCAAACAATTCCGGAAAATCTCGACTATTTCGTTGAGACCCTTGATAATGCCCTTAAATCCATAAATTCAGACTACGAAGCAAAACGATATAAAGATATGATCTTAAGGGAACCAATCGTTAAGGTAGTACCTGAACATACCTTTTACAACTGGCTGAAGAAAAAAGGCAAATTGGGTGGCCAAAACAAAGTCCCCCGGTTATCAAATGACAGGAAGTACATTGATGAGATAATAGAAATGATTCAATAAATGCAAACTTCTCTTAAAATCAAAAATAAAATATCTATGTACAATGGTATATTCATTTTGATGATCTTCTGTATTTTCAATGCTGGTTTGACCTTTGCCCAATCAGAGCGTTTTACCCTGATACACACAATTCCGGTCAAGGCCAGCATGGTTACAAGTGATGAACTTGGAAATGTCTATACGGTCAATAACAATATGCTTTCTAAATTTGATCCTGACGGAAAATTACTTTACACATATAGTAATCTCTTAGCGGGTGATATAACCTTTGCCGACCCCAGGGATCCATTTAAAGTCCTGGTTTTTTACCAGGGATTCGGACAAATAGAATTACTTGACAATACATTAAGCCTTACAACCAATACTATCTCGCTTAATATGTTGGGACTGGAACTTTCCACCCTTGCCTGCCCAAGTTATCAAAACGGATTCTGGGTATATAATCCTCAAAACTTTGAATTGATAAGAATTGACCAGTTCCTGGAAATCACTGACAAGACCGGTAACATCACTAAAGTAACCGGGTACAGAATAAATCCGAATTACCTGATAGAAAGAGATAACACTGTTTATATGAATGACCAGGAAAATGGGATTATGTTATTCGACAAGTTCGGAACATATTATAAAACCATCAACATTAAAGGATTGGATTCATTTCAGGTCTTTGGCAGGAAAATCATTTTTACCAATGATAGCACACTCACCATTCTTGATCCTAAAACCCTTGAAGAAGTTCAGATAGATCTTCCGGTGGATAACTTCAAATCAGCTGCGTTTAACTTTGGAACTAAGGAAAAAAGGTTGTTTCTCATAAAAAATGATCAATTAATGATTTATTCCTTCAATTGAAAAGTCAAATAAAATAAATTTTATATTTTAGTTAAAAATATTCACTATGCATATTGCAGTTGCCGGTAACATAGGCTCAGGAAAAACTACACTGACAGAATTACTGTCCAGGCATTTTGGATGGGATGCCCATTATGAAGATGTTGAATCCAATCCTTATCTACATAGCTTTTATGAAGATATGCAACGTTGGTCATTCAATCTTCAGATTTATTTTCTGAACAGCAGGTTCAAGCAGATCATCGAGATCCACAATAGCGGCAAGACCGTTATTCAGGACCGGACAATATACGAAGATGCATACATCTTTGCTCCAAACCTCCACTCAATGAACCTGATGGCAACACGTGATTTTGAAAACTACAATACACTATTCGAACTGATCAGTAATTTTATCAAACCACCAGACCTGTTGATCTATCTTCGTTCAAGCGTTCCAAACCTTGTAAAGCAAATCCAGAAAAGAGGCAGGGTTTATGAAGAATCCATTCGTCTTGATTACCTGAAAAGCCTCAATGAACGATATGAAACCTGGATCTTAAAGTATAAACAAGGAAAACTGTTGATCATTGATGTGGATGAAGTAAAGTTCCCCGAGAATGCTAATGACCTGGGGCTTGTTATCGATAGAATCAACGCGGAGATTCATGGATTATTCTGAAACTGCCGCTGATAAATTGAAAAATATTTATCTGCGGAAATTTGCATATTCACATGACTAATGAATATACTTAATAATAAATCAACAAATAAAAATAAACGTATTTAATCAGTACTTAGAGTGCCTAAAGTAAAAAGTGCCTAAAGTTATTTAAAATACATACAGAATAGCTGATTTAGACTGGGTTGATTATAAGAAAATAAATTTAATTTCGTTTAACATCTTTATAAGATGAAATTTTTCGGAATAATTCCTGCCCGGTACGCTTCGATGAGGTTTCCCGGAAAACCCCTTGCATTGATCAATGGCAAGCCAATGATTCAGCGGGTCTATGAGCAGGCATCTAAAGCAGGGGTATTATCAGAAATATATGTTGCGACCGATGATCAAAGAATTGCCGATACAATAAATGAACTTGGCGGGAAAGTATTCATGACATCTTCCTCCCATCAATCCGGAACTGAAAGGTGTAATGAAGTTGCAGAGAAACTGCTGAAAACCGGAAAAATCAACACCCGGGATATCATAATCAACATTCAGTGTGATGAACCATTCCTTCACCCGGAACAGATCAGTACTGTTATTTCATGTTTTGACAATAAAGATGTTCAAATATCAACATTGGTCAAAAAAATCCAAACTACTGATGAATTACTGAATAAAAATGTTGTGAAGGTTATTCTGAACAAGTATAAGCAAGCCATATATTTCAGCCGGCAACCTATTCCAATGATAAGGGGGAAACCAGAGGATCAATGGATATCCCAATATGATTATTATAAACATATTGGCATATACGCATACAGGACAAATGTATTACAGGAAATAACACGTTTGGATGTATCTTTACTGGAGAAAGCAGAATCCCTGGAACAATTGAGGTGGATTGAACATGGATATCGTATCCACGCGAACATTACCCAATTTGACAGCCAAGCCGTTGATACTCCTGCTGATTTATCAAAATTTATTACTGAGACTTGATAAAAATAAACGATATCGTATCTTCGCTTAATAAATTATCAAAAAATGGATATTAATTATCATGTTCGCACCTTGCTTGACAAGCAGGAAAATGTCACTTTGCCTCGACTAGGCACATTTTATGTTTCAAAAGTATCGGCTTTTTTTGATGAGGATAAAAAGCATTTGTCCCCCCCATCCAAACAGGTGGTTTTCAAGCAAGATTTAAAAGCTATAGATGACAAATTAGCCATCTATATTGCAAAAGTTGAAAATATTACGGTAAATGAGGCCAAAGAAGCAGTAAATACATACATTGCCGAATGCAGAGATATCTTAAAAAGCAAACATGAAATATATTTTGACAAATTGGGTACTCTCCTCATACAAAGAAGAACTCTTCGGTTTGTCGCAGAAAGCCCCCAAAAGCCCACTGATAAAACAGAAGAATTACATCCAATTGACATAAAACCGGTAGAAAAAGCTGTGTCTGAAACAAAAAAGACAGACAAACACAAAAAAACAAAAACAACTGTTCGCAAATCTAACTTCTGGACTGAACTTGCTTTACCTCTTTTAGTATTGCTCATTATCTTTGCCTTCCTGGCATATATTATTATCAATCCGAATAATTTCAGTGACCTCAACCTCAAATATTCCGGTTTGCTGCCACTAATCAGCTATTCAGATCATGAAGATGATCATTCTTCCGTGCAATCAACTAAAATCCTTAAGCAAGAAAATATTATTGAGGATCAGACACCCCACGAAAAGGCTGATGATATAACAACTGTCGATTCAAAAGCTACACAGGAAGCAAAGCAAAATGCTCAACAAAAGGCTCAGAAAAAGAAACCCCAGTCAACTTCAAAAAAATATCACATCATCGTTTCATCCATGGAATACAAAACCATGGCAGATGTTCATGCTAAAAAGTTAATCGAACAAGGATACAAGGAAGCAATAGTGATCGGACCTAATGATAAAGGAAATTACCGGATTAGCATAGAAAGCTATAAAGACAAATCCAAAGCACTTAAACAATTAAAGGCCATACAAAAAGAAATAACTCCTTCAGCATGGCTGTTATATTATTAATTGTAGCCAACAAGAATTGCATGTGTCGTGGGCAAGAGAAAATTACAACAATTTGCTGAAAACCTGACTTTTAATAATCTTTTCCAGCCCTCTATTTTGGAAATAAAACAAGGATTTCTTCTTAAGGGAAAATGGCATACTGAATTTTTCAATAATGATCATCCGATCATCCTTGAATTGGGTTGCGGCAAAGGTGAATATACGGTTAGATTAGCTAAAAGGTATAAGGATAAAAATTTTATCGGAATAGATATTAAAGGGGCAAGAATGTGGCAGGGCTGCAAATATTCCAATGAACAGAAAATGAAAAACGTAGCTTTTATCCGTACCAGGATTGAAATGATAGAACATTTCTTTTGTCAAAATGAGGTCAGTGAAATATGGCTAACATTCCCCGATCCCCAGCTAAAAATATCAAAGACAGGAAAACGTCTTACTTCTCCTCCTTTCCTCAACAGATATAGTAATATTCTCCATCCCGGAAATGTAATACATTTAAAGACTGACAATGCTAAACTTTATGAATATACTCTTAAAGTCATCGATGAGCATAAACATCATCTACTCTATTCCACTGATGATGTTTATAATTCTGATGCACCTGAAGAAGTACGAAGCATTATAACCTTTTATGAACAAAAATTCATTGATGAAGGATTGAAAATCCATTACCTTGAATTCAAATTGAACAAATAAATTGGAAGATCTTTATTTTTTCGAAAAAGTTTATACGGTTGTCAGGCTTATCCCGTATGGTAAAGTGACAAGCTATGGAGCTATAGCTGAATTTCTTGGTTCAAAAGGCTCTGCCCGCATGGTCGGATGGGCTATGAACAAATGCATCTCCCACTCAGAAATCATTCCGGCTCACCGTGTAGTCAACAGGAACGGTTTATTAACGGGAAAACATCACTTCGGAGGACCAAATATAATGCAACAGTTACTGGAAAACGAAGGAATAACAATCATCAATAATAAAATTATAAACTTTGATTCTCATTATTGGGATCCTTTAAAAGAGCTACCCTTAAACCATTAAACCCTTCTCCATAGGAGTCCTTCGGACAACCTTTAAACAATTCACGACTCACAACTCACAAATTATTACTAATTTTGCCTTCTTTAATAAAAACTATTAACTATCATGACAATCACAAAAGAAAAGGTTATTGAATTATTGGAGAAAGTGCTTTATTTCCCAAAGGGAGATAATGTTGTAGCCTTGAATATGATCAGAAATATTAAAATAGAAGGTAATGAGGTCAGCTTCGTTCTTTATTTTCCTAAACGTGATGAAATTAATGAAAACATTTTAAAAGATTCCTGTATCAACGCCATAAAGCAAAATCTGGATGAAAATGTCAAGGTCAATATAGATATAAAAACCCCAAGCAGCTCCCTGAAAGGTATTAAAAACATAGTTGCTATAGCATCAGGCAAAGGCGGAGTTGGCAAGTCAACTGTAGCAGTCAATCTTGCCGTGGCTTTGCACAAGTCAGGTGAACGAACTGGTATCATTGATGCAGATATTTACGGACCTTCAATTCCCATGATGTTTGACGTTATGAAGGAACATCCTCAGGTAATGGAAAGGGATGGTAAAACAATGATCATTCCTATTGAAAAATATGGAATAAAGGTTCTTTCTATTGGGTTTTTTGTTGATAAAAACCAAGCCTTGATCTGGCGGGGACCCTTAGCTTCCAATGCACTGACTCAACTGTTCAACGACGCAGACTGGGGTGAGCTGGATTACCTTGTGGTTGACCTTCCACCCGGTACCGGGGATATTCATCTTACTCTTGTACAGCAAGTGCCTGTTACCGGTGTTGCAATTGTCACCACTCCGCAGGAAGTTGCCCTGGCCGATGCAAAAAAAGCCTTTAGCATGTTTAATCAAAAGAATATCAAAGTACCTGTCCTTGGTTTAATTGAAAATATGTCATTCTTTACACCTGCTGAGCTACCGGAAAACAAATATTATATTTTCGGAAAAGAGGGAGGTAAAAAACTCGCCAAGGATTCCGGAGTGGTTTTATTGGGCGAGATTCCGCTTGTTCAAAGCATCTGTGAATCAGGAGATAATGGCAAACCAAGCGCTCTGGAAGAAGGAACTCTCATTTCAAAAGCTTTCATGGAACTTGCCAACAATATAAAAACAGAAATAAATAAAATAAAATCCGTATAGAATAGTTATTATAACTGATTTGGATATTAATACAACTTACAACAATAAAATTGCCGATATATGGCTAAAGAAAATAAAGAAGAGATCACCAGGAAAGTTAAAAATGTGCTTAATCAAATAAGACCATACATACAGCAGGATGGCGGAGATATAGAATTTGTTGAACTTACTGATGACTATATTGTAAATGTTGAATTAAAAGGGGCATGCGGATCATGTCCATTAAGTACGGTAACTCTTAAAGACGGTGTGGAAAACGCTATGAAGAAGGTCATTCCTGAGATTAAATCCGTTGAGGCTGTAAAGATATAATAGATCTAGGAAAGATATTTAGCCACGATCGGCATCCTCCTGCCCATCCCGAAGGCCTTGCTCGTCACCTTGAGCCCGGGTGGCGCCTGTCTTCTCTTGTACTCGTTCCTGTTCACGGCCCGGACGACCCAGGTCACAACCTCCCTGTGGAATCCCTCGCCGACGATCTCGTCGATC